>JAUCDK010000004.1:0-50801 GCA_034675265.1 Patescibacteria group bacterium | reverse complement strand
AGGAACTGGAAGTACATGAGGATGAAGTTCTAGCTCATGAAGTTCTAGCTCATGAAGTTCTAGCTCATGAGATTCTAATTGATGAAATACATGAAGCGGAAGCACTGGATGAGGATCATCAAGTGGTGGAAGTAGTTCAAGCAGTTCATCATGATGATGAGGTTGAGGTGGATGAGTTACTCTTGCAAAAGATTATTGTCCAACATGAGATTTTTCACCAAGTTATTATGATGGAAAATGTTGAGAAAAACCAAAAACTTCTTCTCAAACGGGAACTCTTGTAACAACAGTAATGAAAGATAAAGCATATTATCAAAATTTAAAAAAAGAAATTCTTGAAGAAAGAAAAAGATTAAAACAAACATCGAGTGAAAAAATAGTATCTACTCAAGTATGAAATTTTACTATCACTGAAATTTCTTGATATGCTTTAAGTAATAAAATTAAAAAAATTTCTCTTTGGATTATTGCACATAAAAAATTATCTTCTGAAGAAAAACAAAAATATGTAGAAAGAATGAATTCATTTTTAATCGCAAGATATAATTATGAAAAACAAAGAAATTCATCTGAATTACAAAAAAAATATAAAAAAGAAATGATACTTTTAAAATCAGTATTCAACAAAATAAAAAAGCTCTAAGATAGAGCTTTTTTTAATATCAAATTATATCAAATATATGAGATACAAAATCATATAATACTGGAAAGAAGAAGGATATTTTTCTCTTCAAAGTTGAGAAAATCATTTATAAATGGGATAAAAATAATGATAGAAAAACAAATAATTATAATATCAATTTTTATATTTGAAACATAAGAAAAAGTTTCTTTAGAAAAATGTAAAATACTTAAAATTATGATTCAAATAATCGGAAGATAAGTAATCAGCCCATAAATATAGAAACTCAAGATAAAAAATATTAAACAGACAATAAGAATTGAGTTTCAAATAATTTTTTTATATGTAACATATTTTTCTACTCAAAGATATATGATTCAAAAAATGAGGCTATATAATCAAAATATTATGTAATTACTATAAATCTTTACGTCATTTCCTAAAAAATAACTTATCAAAAATCATCAAAAATATACTAATGCTAAACCAAATAAATGATAAGCATCGACTTTATAAAAAAGTAAAAATATATAAGAAATAATAAAAAGGAGTTCTAAGCTATTTCCAGTAAAAATATATCAAAGTATGATAAAAATAAAACTAAAAAATATTTTTAATGCGTATAAAAAATTTTTATACTTAAAATCTCAAATATGTCTTTCAAAATGATTTGTAAAAATGATTTTTAATGGTATAAGTGAGATTCAATAGAGTGTGATGAGCATTTGAAAAAAATCTATTGTTCAATAGTTTCTAAATGAAAGCAGAAAAAGAAAAATAAATAAAAAGAAAAAGTAAATTTTTATGAAAAAACTGGAAAACATTTTTCAAAATTAAAAAGTATTTTTCCTTCTTATACTGATTTTTTTTGAAAAGTCAAAAATACTATTGACAATTTAAAATATATTTTATAATTTATTTCTAGTATTTATTTTGTTTTGTTTTATATATGAGTATTCTTCGGAAAGTTATTAGTTTTTTACAAAAAAGAGGGGAAATTTTTATTGTGATTTGAGTTCTTATTATTACATGAATTATTGTATATTCATATTTATCATCATGAGATAAAAACTCAAGGGACGCATTGAGATACGCAAATTTACTTCTTATGAATGATGAGTTAAAAGTTTTTTATGCAAAAAATAATACATATCCTCTTCCAGAAGATCCAGTAAGTATTACTGCGAGTGGAGAAATTTTAACATATCAATGATATTTTTGAGAAAAAACCTTCCAAGATATGTCTATTAAACCTATCAAAGATCCAGTTTCAGATAAATTATATAAATATTTGAACTATTATACATATGCCACTGATGAAGCAAAACAAAAATTTCAAATCATGGCTTTTTATGAATCAAATGAAAACATTACCTATAATCCAATTTCAAAAAGATATCCATATTTATATGGAGATGATGTTTGAATTGCACTTGATCAAAAATCAGCAAGACCAATTCAAGAAACAAAATTATGAGTAGATGTGTTGAATACATTTGATCCATATGCTATTTATATGAATAATAAAAATGTACTTCTTTGAGATAAATTAACTCTCAAAAATTATTTAGCAAATACAGAATTTTCTCAAGCAAAATCATGTTTAGATATTAAACAAGCTGGGTGGAGTACGAATGGATATTATTATATTAATCCTCTTGCAGGAAGTGCCTATAGTAAATTTGCTAAAACGCTAAAAGTATATTGTGATTTAGAAAGTGAAGGTGGATGATGGACAAGATTATATTATAAAGATGGAAAAGAAACTTGTTCGAATGATGAAAATAATTATAATTCAGTGATACTTGAAAAACTATTTACTAAAGATTTTGCTGTAAGTGATAATTTAGAAACTTTGCAAAGTGAAGGGAGTTGGATTTTAAAATGAGTAGATTTAAATTATAAAGATTTTAGTTTTATAAAATTTGCTAATGTTGCAAATTGTAAAACACCAAGTGGGACTGTTTGGGATATGTGATATAATAACTGAAATTATTTAAAAATATTTTGAACTCTTTCAACTATGGGGGCTTGGAAACAAATGTATTATTGATGTAACAATTTAAAAAATACTTGAGAAAAAAGTGAATTAAGAATCGGATGAAATATAAATCATGAATCTGAGTTTATTCACTCAGCATGTAATGATTATTCTAATAAAGATAATTCTATTACATCAAGATGGGATTGGGATAATACGAGGGTGATTTGGGTAAGATAATTTATTTTTTAATATTTAAATATGATATTTTCTAAGAAAAAAGTGTCAGTAATTATACCAGCTTATAGGGAATGAAAAAATATTTCTCTGGTTTATGAAGCTCTTAGAAAAATATTATCGAGTATTTCAGGAAAATATACCTATGAAATTATTTTTATTAATGATGGAAGTAAAGATACTACTTGGACAGAAATTTTAGAAATAAGTACGAGAGATAAAAAAGTAAAATGAATTAATTTCAGTAGAAATTTTTGACATCAATTGGCACTTTCGGCTTGATATATGGAAGCTTCAGGAGATATTATTATTTCTATGGATGCAGATATGCAAGATCCACCGATTTTGATTTTAGAAATGATTAAAAAGTGGGAGGCATGATTTGAAGTCGTATATGCAAGAAGAAGGGGAAGATATGATAAGTTTGTAAAAAAATATACAGCGATTTTGTACTATAAAATCCTTTCAAGAGTTTCTGATACAAAAATTCCAAGAAATGTAGGAGATTTTCGTTTAATTGATAAAAAAGTGCTTACGGCTTTTAAAGGATTAAAAGAAAAAGATAGATATATTCGTTGAATGTTTGCTTGGATGTGATTTAAAACAACTTTTGTTGATTTTGACAGACCTGAAAGAATTATTGGGGAAACATCATATACATGGAAAAAAATGATAAAACTTGCTATGGATGGAATTTTGAATTTTTCGACTTTCCCATTAAAGTTATGAGCAATTATTTGATTTTTTCTTATCATTTTATCAACATTTTTCTTTTTATATGTCAGTTATGACTTTTTTATAAATGAAACAGAGTATCCGCTTTATAAATGGATAAATATAGTACTACTTTGATTCGTATGACTTCAATTTATTTTTATGTGGATTTTAGGAGAATATATTTGAAGAATTTATAATGAAACTAGAGAAAGACCGCTTTATATTATTTCGGAGAAGATAAATTTTAATGAATAACAAGTAAAAATATGGTAGATAAAATTAAGTTTTTTTTAAATAATAATAATAGCGTGAATAAGATATTTTTTATGTATATGAAAATATTATCTTATTTTATATCTGATGCATTCTATGTAAAAGTGATGTATTTTCTTCATTTTAAGAAAAGATTACCCTTAGAAAAACCAGAAACTTTTTCTGAAAAAATTCAATATATAAAATTAAATATTTGAGATCAAAAGCATGCAGATTTAGTTGATAAAGTAAAAGTAAGAAAATTTATCAAAGAGAAAATTTGAGAAGAAATTTTAACTCAATTATATTGGGTGTGAGATACTCCTGACGAAATTCCATATAATACACTTCCAGAAAAATTTGTAATAAAATGTAATCATGGAAGTTGATATAATATTATAGTAAAAGATAAATCTAAAATTGATATACAAAAAATCAGTAAAAAATTATCTTCTTGGCTAGATGAAGATTATAGTGTTTTAAAAAAAGAATTACAATATAAATATGTAGAGAGAAAGATTTTAATAGAAGAGTTTTTATCTGATGATGAAGTTGGAGATCCAATGGATTATAAAATTTTTTGTTTTTCAGGAGAACCAAATATGATACAATTAGATGTTGATAGGTTTGTAAAACATACCAGAAATTTATATGATATAAAATGGAATCTCTTACCTTTTTGATTAAAATTTTCTCAATCAACTCAAAGTATTCAACCTCCTAAAAATTTAGAACTCATGATAAAATATGCAAATATTTTATCTCAAGACTTTTCTTTTGCTAGAATAGATTTTTATGAAGTAAATTGAAAAATATATTTTTGAGAAATTACTTTTTCTCCTTGAAATGGATTTGAAAAATTTTTCCCAAATAATTATGAAACTGATAAAATGATCTGAGATAAAATAATATTATAAATTATGAAAAAAATATTAATACTAAATTATGAATATCCTCCTCTTTGAGGTTGAGCAGGTGTTGTATCTCAAAAATATGCAATATGATTAGCTCAATTAGGAAACCAAGTTGTTGTAATTACAACTTGGTTTCCTTGAGAAAAAGAATTTTCTCAAGAATGAAACTTTACTATTATCAGACTTAAATCTTTAAGAAAGAAAGCATTTCAATCAAATCCAATTGAAATGCTTTCTTGGGCTTTTAATGCAATTAAATTTCTAAAAAAATACCTTAAAAATAATCATTTTGATATTTCGATTTCATTTTTTAGTATTCCTGGAGGAATCGTTTGAAAATATATAAAGGAAAAATTTAATATTCCATATATTGTTTCTACTCATTGACATGATATTCCGTGATTTTATCCAGAAAAAATGAAAAAATTTCATTTATTAACGAATTGGTATACAAAAAAAATCTGGAAACAAGCAGAAAAAATACTGTGTTTAACAACGCAAATGAAGCAATTAGCAGATATTTTTTGAAATTCTAGCAAAAATATCTTGCTTCCAAATGGCTGTAATAGTGATTTTTTTTATCCAGATATTTCAAAAAAATGAGATGTATTTACTCTTTTATTCGTATGAAGATTAGTAGACCAAAAAGATCCTTTTACTATGTTACATACAATTAAGACTTTGAAAGATAATAAATGTGATTTTCAATTAAATATTTTATGAGATGGTCCTTTAAGAAAAAAAATGGAAGTATTTGTTCAAGAAAATCAATTATATCAACAAGTACATTTTGTTTGATGGGTATCAAAGGAAGAAATGAGAAATTATTATCAAAAATCACATATTCAAATTTGTTCATCAAAAGTTGAAGCAATGAGTATTGCTATTTTAGAATCATTATATTCTTGATTATATATTCTTTCAACTCCTATTAGCGGAAATACAGATATGATTCAAGAGTGAGTAAATGGAGAATTTTTTGATATTTGATCTAGCAAAGAATTAGAAAAAAAATTGATACATTGGTCAAAGCATTTTTCTGAAATAAAATATGATTCTAATAATATAAAAAAACTAAAGGAATTGTATAATCGGGAAACTATAATTTATAATTTAAATGAGATAATAGAAAATGTATAATAAAATTTGTTTTATTTCATTAAAATCTTATCAACTTTTTAATCCAAACATTAAATCAACTTTTTGATGAGCAGAAGTTCAAATGTCTTTTTTAGCAAAAGAGTTTGCCAAAAATAAAAGTTTAGATGTAAGTTGTCTTGTTGGGGATTATTGACAAGAGAAAATAGAAAACATTAATGATGTAAAAATATATAAAACTTTTCAATTAAATGAGAATTTTTTGAAAAAAATGGGAATTTTCTTTTCTGTATTTATTAAAGTAAATGCTCAAGTATACATTCAAAGAACTCTTACTTTACAATCTTGAATAATTGCATTATATTGTAAAATTACAAGAAAAAAATTTGTTTATATGGTTGCTCATGATAATGAGACAGATTGAGGGCATAGTTTGTATAAAAATATAATTTGAAGATTTTTTATTTGGATGAATTATACTTTTTCACATATGATAGTAGTTCAAAATACTTATGAATATGATAAACTCATCAAATTTAAAAATAAATTACTTATATTAAAAAAATGAATTATTAATAAAAAAATATCATTACAAGATAAAATCTACGATGCTATTTGGGTGGGAAGATGCGAATCATTTAAACAGCCAGAAGTATTTCTTGATTTAGTATCTCAAAAACCAAATAATAATTTTTTGATGATATCTCCTTGTGAATTATGATATGAACAATATTTTCAAGATATAAAGAAACAAGCTTGAAAATATAAAAATCTAAAGTTTATAGATTTTGCTACTAATGAAGAAATACATAGCTATTTAGCGCAAACAAAATTATTTGTATTTACTTCATTACAAGAATGAGATTGGCCTATGACCATATTAGAAGCTTGTAGTAAAAAACTTCCAATTTTATCATATGAATTGAATTATGATTATTTAATTGATATGTATGAATGATGAATTTATTGTAATAAAGACAAAGAAAAATTTTTTGAGTGATTTGATAATTTATTAGAAAAATATGTAACATATTGAGAAAAATCTTATCAATATGTTTGAGAAAATCATAATTTAGAAAAAAATTCTCTTAAATTATTACAATGAATTCAACAAATATAATTATTCAAATAAATATATGCTGGTAATATTATCCTTTCCAGTATATATTTTTTTATTTTTATTGGATTCCAAGAACTCTTGAAATCATCACCATATATGCCATACTCTTGGAGCAAGTTCTGAATTTCAAGTTAACATTGAGTAGCTTGAATATACATATACTTTTTTTCACATACTATTATATTTTGTAATTGTATTGGTAAAATCATTATAATTTGAGATAATTTTAGAATCTTCATATAAATCATAAAAATTACCATCTTCTTTAATAACTCCTTTTGAATATCAACTTAAAGAAACATAATAATTTGAATCAATATTTCAATAATATTTACAATAACAAGGTGTTCCTAATGTTATGAATATATCACCATTTTGATAAGATTCAGACAAATATTCACAGGGCGTTTTATTATCTTGTCTAAATACAAAACCTTCAAAAATAGAGTATGGGCCATATATCTTATCTCCATATCATGAGTTGATTATTTGGAATGATTGTACTAATAAAAATATAGATAAAAATCCTGTTAAATAATATATAACTTTTTTATTATACTGTTGTAAAATATATAAAGTAAATCATATAAAAATGATTATAAGAGTCATAGCAAAGAAAATATATCATTTATTTACCTTATCAAAAAGTTGAATCGAATATAAATAAGTAAAAGAAAAAAATCATAAAACTCAAAAAACAAAGACTATTTTTTGATTTAATATTTTTTTTATATTTTTAACATTGAGTAAAATTGCTCATAATCATACTAAAATCAAGGAATTTATAAGAGGGAGGGAATATGTATAATAATAAACAAGTTCGAAATCAAAAGTTTTTCAAAAATCAAAAGGAATAAGTTTTTTTATTTTATCAAATAAGTCCAATGTTATATTTTTTTCAGCAGATGGTGCAAGAAAATCCGATAAAAAGGTTCCATTTGCCCAAAATCAATATGAATTCAATTTTCAGAAAAGATAATATCCTATGAAAATGATAATAAAAGATACTATTGAGTGAATTTGTGTACGGATATTATGTTTACTTTTTAATGAAATAAAAAATATTACAATAGGTGCAAAAATAAGTACATAATTAATTTTATGTGTTAAAATTCATAAAATAGTAAATAAAACTCATAAATACATATATTTATTTGCTTGTAATGATTTTAAAAAGAAATATATAGCTCATAAATAGAAAAAAGCTCACATAATATATCATTTTCAAAATCTTGAATATTCTAAAAACCAAGGATGAATCAGAATAAGAAATGTTAAGATTAACCCTATTTTTTTTCAAAATCAAACTTCTTTTGAGATTAAATAGATAAACAACCCTAATCACGTTCAAAAAATAACAGATGGAATTCTTTGAATAAATTCAGTATTTCCAAAAAATTCAAAGAGATATCAAGTGAAAATAATATGGAGAGGAGTATCAAAATATAATAATCAACTTCTTAAAGATGGAATTCCAGTATTTAAAAATCACTCTATCGCATTATTTATAGTAAATTCATCTGATACTAATCATAAACTTCAAAGATTCCAAATTCTTAATATAAATCAAAAAATTAAGATTCATATAAGACTGAGAGTATAATATTTTCATTGTTTATATCACCATTTACAAATAAAATTGATTACAGGAATTTTATTTAATTTTGGATAATTTTGTATAAATTCGGCTTCTTTTTGATTTTCGAAAATATTTTCAATACTTTTTTGATTTTCAAAAGCAATATTTTCATTTTTTCAATACACAATAAAACTAAAACTAATAATTAATAATATAATAATTCATGACTGTAATCAATTAATTTGATTAATAGGAGGTAAGTTTATAAAATCAAAACTTACTCAAAAATTTGGAAGTGATAAAAATTGATAAGCTATAAATGAACATAAAATAATCAGAAAAGTAAAAAAGCAAGAAAAGAGAATTTTTTTTCTCCTCTCTGTATTGCTAGAGTCAATTATATTTTTTCAACTCAAAAAAATTCCTATTCACAAGAAGATAAAAATCCAAACTTTATGTGCTAAAAAATTTCACAAGAAAAAACCAGAAAAATCTATTTCAAAATTTCCTAACAATCACATCACTAAATATACCAATAGAAATGCTGAAAATAAAAATAAACTCTTAAACATTGACAAATATTAATTATATTTATTAATTTATTATATAAAAACTTTTTTTATTGCAAATTTTTCTAAAATGAATATGTTTTTAACAAAAATATAACATTTTGTTTTTATGAGAAAAATACTTTTTTATGCCACATTAAGTGCATTGATTCTCTATTGAGTTTTTTTGAGATATTATGAACTAGGATTTTCTTCATTTTGGATTGATGAATGATATAGTTCAATTATTTCATATTTTATGATGCAAAATCACCTTTTACCACAATTATGAAATGGAGTATACGAATTTTCACAATATTTTTTTCATATATTTCAAGTGATGAGTTTTCAAATCTTTTGAATATCAGATTTTTCAGCAAGAATTCCAAGTTTGATTTTTTCAGGAGCACAAATATTTATTTTTTATTTATTTTCCCAAGAATTACTCAAAAAATCTCAATATAAAAATATTGGAATATTATTTTTGATGTGTTTATTCCTTTTTTCTACTTGGCAAATTATCTGGAGTAGGGAAGCAAGATTTTATGAAATGCTTTCATTTTTATATTTCACAACATCATTTTTTTTATATAAATATATTGAATATGAAAGAAGAAAATATTTTGCATGGATGCTTGTTTTTCTTTTTATTGGAATTCTTTTTCATCCATTTTTTCTTTGACTCACAGCACTTTCTGGAATATTTTTATTTATAAATTGAATAAAAAAACACCAATATATAAATTTTTTGATTTTCCTTGTTGTAATATGAAGCGCATTTTTTATTGATTTTTTATCGAAATATTTTTTAGAATGATCATATTTTTTTCAGCAAGTAAATACAGTAAAAGAGTATTATTTTTCTACATTTTTTGTGTTTTATCAACAAATCCTTTATTGAGAATTAGGAATTATTTTACTATTTGCTTTTTTTTGAATATTATATTTTTTTCTCAAAAAAGAGTGGAAAAAGTTTGTATTTTTTTCAGCAATAATTGCTGGAAATTTGTTTGTATTATCATTTTGATATTTCGCACATTCAAGATATATTTTTCATATTTTTTCTCTTATAACCTTACTTTGAGGATATATGATAATAATATTTTTTGAAACAGCATTGAAATATATTTCACAAAAAAATAGAAAAATATTTTTAGGAATCTCTTTATTATTGTGAGTGTTTGGATTATTTTTTACATATAATTTTACATTTTTACCACAAAAATTTTATTATATTGATTATACTTCACCAAAACCAAACTTTAAAAATACTTACGAATATATAAAGCAAAATAATCCAAATACCAAAATTATTTCTGGATTTCCTCATATGTGTTATTGGTATAATAGAGAAAATACAGATGTGTGTGAATATGCATTGAAAGTAAATTTAATTGGAAGTCATGCTTTTGAACAAGAAATGAAACAAAAAAATGTCGAAAATTATACAAATGTAGCATATATTGATGATTTTTCTCAAATAGACACGTCAAAATATTTATTTGTTATGGATGATTTAACGTTAAAAAATACTATTAATAAGGCTTTTATAAGGGAAATAATTACTCAATGTGATATGATTTATAAAGACGTTTGAGATTATGATTCTGCCAATTTCATATGAATTTGGAAATGTCAATAAAATATTTTTTACAAAATACTTGACTTTATTAATAAAATATCTATTGTATAGTCAACTAAAAAAACAAAAACAAAAACTATAAAACATAATGTCTCTCTAAAGGCATTTATCTTTAATGGCAGGTCCGAATTATTATTTTATAATTTTTGTTTTTATGAAAAATCACATTTCAAGATTTACTCAAAATGGATTATCAATTTTGGGAGGAGTAAGTCTCGTATTTGCATTAGTTTTTTTACAAGTATCATCAACATTTTCTGCAGGAATTATGTGATATGGAAGTGGAAATGAATATAGCAATCCTGTAACAAGTTTTTCAGGTGCAGTACAAGTTTCAACTTGATCTACAAAAGTAACACTTACACAACCAGTACAAGTTGCAAAAAGTTCTATTGTAGTTATTATTCCAAATGGTTCAGAACTTTCTGATGCATTATGAGGAGCATTAGATATGAATCAATTTTCTGCTGACTATATTACTGATTTACCAGCAGTACTTCCTTCAAATGAAGAAGATGTAGGAAAAATTAAATTTTGAATTTCTGGGAAAAAATTAAATTTCTCAAAACCAGTTAAAGTTCAAATTCCTGTTTCAACAACAGCATCAACAGTAAGAATTAAGGCAAAACATGTATGAATTGAATGATACCAAACTTCAGCTCTTACTGATACATTAGCTTCAAATTGTTTTAATGGTTATGCTACACCATCTTCAAATATAGCTCCTGTTGTGAATGGAATTGCTACTATTTATACATGTTCAGCTTCAGAATTTGTTGCCGTAACTGATAAACAAGTAGTAGTTGCACCTTCAAGATGAGGTTGAGGTGGATGAGTAACTTTAACAAGAGATTATTGTCCAGGATGAGATTTTTCTGCAAGTTATTACGATGGATCTTGTGGGACAGGACCAACAGTTTTAGTAGATTCTAACTTATCTGAAGTAACAAAAGAATTAAGTGATCTTGTGGTTTCAATGAAAGGAACTTGAGCTATTGCAAATACAACTATTAATGAACAAATTAGATTTAAATATATTGTTGAATCAAAAGTAGAAACAGCAAAATATGCATGATATGAAGTAAAATATATTCCTACATACGATTTATCTAAAAATACTACAAAATTATCAATGGCAGTTATAAATAATAAAACTATTACTACAACTGAAAAACAAAGATACGTAGCTATTATTAATGAATTTTTAGTGGCAAGATATAACTATGAACTTGCACAAACAAAAAATCAAGTACTGAGAAATAAATATAATAAACAAACTATTTTGTTAAACAATTTAGTAAAAAAATTAGGAAAATAATGAAAACCTCTGCATAGCAGAGGTTTTTTAAAATAAAAATTTGAAATTCTTATTTTTTTTCATATAATCTCAAAGCTTTCAGTATGGTGCCATGGCAGAGTGGTTATGCAGGGGTCTGCAACACCCCGTATATGGGTTCAATTCCCATTGGCACCTCCAAAAGAGAAATTCAAAAATTTTATGAGTTTTAGAGAAGAGTTTTCCGCAAAGGAAAGCTCTTTTTCTTTGTTTATAAAAAGTTCAATAATTATTTTCTTGAGGAAACGGGCTTTGAAGTCATCATCCCCCTGTTCGTAGCTTTTGTAAAGGGAACAACCGAGTTCAATAATTTGATTTATTTTTTTTACATCTTTTCTATTTAAAATCTCATTTTTCTTTATTTCTAGTTCATTTATTTTGAAAACTATTTCATTACATTTTTCATTATAAACATTTTTATCTATTTCTCATTCGAGTCTTAAATCAAGTAAATTTGTTTTTCTTTCTTTGAGTTTTGATATTTCATTATCATAGTGTTTTATTTGGCTGAGTTCAGAGTCTTTATTGTTTTCTAGTAGTTTTAAAGCGAGATTTCTATTAAAATCTTTGAACTTTTCATCCATCTCATAGGTTTTAAGTATTTGTCCAGCTTTTTCAAAAACTATCCTTTCATTGATGTTTACTTTTACGCTACTATAGTTTTGACTTCAGTAGTAAATATGTCATTTTTTCGTAAATGCAGTCATCAGATTTCAAGCATTATCTTTTAGAAATCATTTCAAAGGATATTTTACTCATTTATTAGAATACTCATACATTCATCTATATATGTTATTTGCTTTATCAAAGGTTTCTTTTGATATGAAGAGCTCATAATTTCATTTATAAAAGATATCATTATGTTTTACGAGTCATATATAAAACTTATTCAATATCATATTCTCTAAAGTTGATTTTGAAAATATTCTTCAACGATGGTCTTTGATTCATCTATCATATAATATCTTTCCAATACTGGTATAAGCCATTTTTTGACATCTGAGTTCAAATATTTCTTTTACCCGTAGAGATTTTACTGGATCAACTATTACTGTTTTATTGAGTCTATCATTTATATATCACAAAGGAGCTTTTTGACATACTCATCATTGTGATATTTTTCTTTCTACTCATCTTTTTGAGTCTTTTTTTAAGTCAAGAATATATTGTGTCGACATTCAAAAATGCATTCACATGATAAGAACATTATCTCCAGTTTTAAATACCTCATCAGAAGTATAAATTGCCTTTATCATACCATTTTGAATACTCCATTTAATTGTTCATTCATCAATTGGATTTCTTGCAAGTCTATTGAGTTTCCAAGTAATGATACAATCAGCTTTTCCACTATTAAACATTCACATCATTTCATTAAATAATGGTCTTCCTGGTGCTTTTGCTGATTTACTTTCATAGAAAATCTTTACTACTTCGAGTCATTCTCTGAGCGCTAATTTTCTTGCTTCTTCCTCTTGAGACTCAATAGAGAGTTGTTGTCTATCACTTCTATCAGTTGATTTTCTACAATAAATTATTGCTTTCATAAGAAAAAATTATTAAATTAAAATAGATAATATATTATATCGTTTTAAAAATAAATCCATATAATATAAAATTTGATGTTAAAAATATAATGTTAAAAACTAAACATTTGTTAAAATAAATCCCCAATAATTTACTAAATCTTTGATAATATCTTTTGCGTCACATTCAGTTAAAAAAGGGTAGAGGGAAGAGAGTTCTTTTTCAAACTCTCTTAAAGATTTTTCACTAACTATCATTTTTCTTATAGTTAGGGAATATTTGTTTTATAGTTCTTTTTCAGACATAATCTCTATATAGGTTAGTATCAAAGACTCAATTATTTATTCCAATTATTATATCATTTTTGGTAGTTTGAGATATGATTCATTCTTGAAAGAGTATATCTACCGGGCAACATCAGAGTTCTAAGATATTTTTTGAGTATCATAAAAAGGATCTAATATACCTTTCTTTTAATACTTGATTATGCTGTAATTCTTCTAAATCTATTTTCTTATTGAGATATTTTAGCTTGGTAATATTTTTATCTCTAATATTATCAAATATATTGGTATGTTTATTGATATAACTGGTAAATAAATCATAGATATAACTTCTATCAAGGAGTTGGTGGATATTTAAGTATCTTAATAATTCACTTCTGAATTCAAGCTCAATTCTCGTTATATTATCCTCAAAAAGATATTCTCAAAAAAGGGATTGTTTTTGCTTTTGTTTAATATCCTTAATTTTATCATAAATTCTAATGAGAATTCTTTTATTGAGTCTTTTTGTATATTCTCAAATATAATACGTTTCTAATTCTCACTTATTTCAAAAATACTTTGCTCATTTTTGTTCTAAATGATGAAAATTTTTCACAATACTAGAAATATCTTTTTTAATATCTATGGCTAAGTCAAATCTCTTCATAGTATTGTGTTTATTTCACTTTTTAATATCAATCTCATCGAGGTCGATATAAGTATCTATAAAATCAATTATTTCGTTTAAAGGGATTATTTTTAATCAAGCTCAATAGACTACAAAATAGTTTCTTGTTTTAATATGTGCATTAATTGATTTTCATACATAAAACCCATAACATTTAAAGTTATTTTTAATAAAGTCTATTTTAAATTCATAGTCTTTAAGATTGTCTTGCATTGAGACTGTAAACTCTTCAAAAATTGTATAGTCTGAGTTTGTGCTATTGAGTCATTTTAATAACTCTTTGTAATTACTGAATGTTCAGTAGATTTCTATTTCATCAACATTAAAGTTGAAAATATCAGATTGATTTAATTTCATAAATAAATAATTAAGATATAAAAAAATTAATTACTTATTAGAAGCTTCTATATTGCATCAGAGTGCAATAAATACTAGTATTATAAGTGTATAGTTACCCTACTATTATTGATAGTAGGGGTATTATTTCCTCTAGAAAAATTATTTTTCAGAAAGCAAACCTTGTCAAAATAACGGTTTTCAGTGAGCTGGAAAACCGATTTATGACAAGGTTTTCTGCTTTCTTATAATTTTTTCATAAGAGGGAAATAATACAGGGCTACATGTTTCAAAATAGCGGAGATTACAGGTAAGATTTTTGAGAATCTAGAATCAAAAATAATCTCACCAGCGAGGAGGTAAACCTGCCTTCGCTTGATGAGATTATATTTTAAAATAGCTTTTTTTAATGCTCTTATACTGAGAGAAAATCTTCTCTGTTATGATTCTATAGAGAAAAGAATACCTTTACTTTTTGTAGTAAAATACTTTGTTTCATCTCATTTTCATAATGTAGAATGAAAATACTGTGATAAAAATATTTTATCTAACAAATGATTAAGCTCATTTTTATAATTTATTTTCATTTTTTCATTTGTTTCTTTTTTATATCTATTTTTAATTTCGAAGTATTTTCCGTTCGTGTTAATAGAATTTAATAAATATGGATATTTTTCTTCATTATCAATAAATATATTTTTTAGTTCTTCAAAGCTAATTTCAGTTTTTTTATGTTTTTTAATTCAAATAATGCATATATCAATCAGTTCATATATCTTTTGTCATGCTTTCTTTTGTTTTAATACATTTTTTCAATCTAATTTTAGAAATCAATTCTCAAATGAGATTCTTTCTTCAATTGGTAATAATTTATTTTTGATACTTTCATCAAATCAGTGAATCTTTTCTATAATAAATGTAATATTACCTTGATAAATATATATTTCTTTAAATGTAATATATTCAAGCGTACCTAGATTATCCAATATTATAAAATATTGATTTTTGTTTTCAATATATTCAGAAAGAGGATAAGATAATGTAATCGCTTCAAAGTGATTATTCTTATTTCAAATTTGTTCTTTTATTTCTTGGAATAACTTTTCAATTTGAATTCAATAGCTGATTTGTGATTTAAATTTTGATATCTCAGTTAGTGAATATCAAACGTATCAATTTTTATCATATAATAGGAAATTAAAATCTATTCCATAATCCAGATTTTCAACTAAACTTTCGAAATTTTCATCAAGTAAATCATTTATGTAAAAATTTACTCCATTTCTTATTAATTTATATGTATTACTTCTTCTAAAAATAAAATCTTTTATTCTTTTCCAAATACTTGGAGACTCATTTAAAGATTCTCAATATCACATTTGCGTAAGAAAAATATTATTTTCAGGATCTCATTTTTTCTTTCTATATATTTCTAATATTTCTTTAATTCTTTGATTTTTTTCACTTTGTATATGTATCTTGTAATCATTCAGATATAAAAAAATGAATCATCTTTGAGTTAATTTTAAAAATAAAATCATTCTATCTTTTGCAATATCATTGATAATTTCATTTCTGTGTCAATATGGAATCAATACTGTTTCAGGAACTTGAGTTAGAAATTGCGTTAAGGTATATCCTTGCATGAACATATCAAGTCTGATATTATAAAAGATATTTGAGAACAGTAATAAATCATCCTTAGTTATAGGATATTTATTTTTGAGTCTTTCTTCTTCTTTTTTTCTATTTTCTTGAAAATCATGAAACATATCTTTAAAGTTTTCAACTCATAAGTTTTCTCAGAACTGCTCGATTAATTTATCCATTAATAAATGATAAAATAATAAATTGTTTTTCATTATAGCATCATTTTCTACAATATCAACTTAAATCAAATCATCATATACAAAAATCATCATCATACACTTTGATACATTGCCATTTCTATAATGAGGGAATAATAATGTCTCGCTATTATAATTTTTGTTTTATATTAAAAATATACTACTCAGCTATATTTTATTTTTCATCATACTTTCAATATTTCAGATTTTCATCATTCTGGTAGTATCCATACTTTTAAATCTAAAGCCAAAAATTGCTCTTCAAATACATTATTTTTTAATTTATGTATTATGGAAACAAGAAATAGTTTACTCGCTCAACTACTGGAATGTTGATATTTGGATATAGATTTTCTCATGGATCTTTGCGAGAATAATTTTTTAGATATAGATGTTGATGATATTCGTTCTAACTACTGAAAAATCGATGTAAACACATTAATTTATGAATCTATTAGGATTATAGCAGAATTGTTCATAAATGATTATAAGGAAGAGATTTCACTGATTTTAGAACTACAATTTGACGGAACATTAGAACACTATATGAGTTATCACGATTTATATGAGATTTACACTAATTATATGGATAGTCATTTATGGTTTTATAATGAAAAAATTCAAGAGTTATTTGAAAAATCAAAATACCAGGTATAAAGCCTGGTATTTTTTTATTTACAAATCAAATTAATCCCTATAATATATATAAATTTTACTTTTTTATGAATTTGAAATCTATGCCTAAAGAAAAAAAAGAAATATCAATAGAGGAGAAATTATGGCAATCAGCAAATAAACTTCGTGGTTCTGTGGAATCGTCAGAATATAAACATGTAGTTTTATGACTTATATTTCTCAAATTTGCAAGTGATAAATTTGAAGAAAGAAAACAAGAGTTAATAAATGAATGAAAAGAAAAGTACATCGAAATGACAGAGTTTTATACTATGAAAAATGTATTTTATTTACCAGAAATTTCTCGTTGGAGTTACTTAATCGAAAACTCAAAACAAGCTGATATTTCTCTAAAAATAGATACAGCTCTTTTTACTGTGGAAAAAAATAATCCTTCTCTAAAATGAGCTTTACCAGATAATTATTATTCTCGTCTCAATCTTGATACTACAAAACTTTCTGCACTTCTTGATGAAATCAATGATATAGATACTCTAAAAGATAAATCTCATGATATAGTGGGGAGAGTTTATGAGTATTTTTTAAGTAAATTTGCAATTGCTGAATGAAAAGGTAAATGAGAATTTTACACTCCAAAATCAATAGTAAATCTTATTGCTGAAATGATAGAACCATATAAGTGAAAAATTTATGATCCTGCTTGTGGTTCTGGATGAATGTTTGTGCAATCAATGAAATTTATAGAATCTCATCATGGAAATAAAAAAGATGTTTCAGTATATGGACAAGAATATACAGCAACAACTTATAAACTAGCAAAAATGAATCTTGCTATTAGATGAATTTCAGCAAATTTATGAGATATGCCAGAAGATACTTTCAAAAAAGATCAACACAAAGATTTAAAAGCTGATTTTATCATGGCAAATCCTCCTTTTAATCAAAAAGATTGGAGAGCTCAAAATGAGTTAATAGATGATCCTAGATGGATGTGATACGATGTACCACCAGCAAGTAATGCAAATTACGGGTGGATTTTAAACATAGTTTCAAAACTTTCTGATAATTGAGTTGCTTGATTTTTACTTGCAAATGGTTCGCTTTCTGGATGAGGAGAAGAATACAAAATCAGAAAAAAACTTATAGAAAATGATTTAGTTGAAGCAATTGTTATTTTGCCTTCAGATATGTTTTATACGACAAATATAAGTGTTACTTTATGGATTTTAAATAAAAATAAAAAATCAAGATCACTAGAAATAAACGGAAATATAAAAAATTATAGAGATAGACAAAAAGAAGTCCTTTTTATGGATCTTCGTCAATTATGAGTACCTTTTGAAAAGAAATTTACTCAATTTTCAGATGAAAATATAGAACAAATTACAACTACGTATCATAATTGGCAACAAAAAGATTTTGAAACTAAATACCAAAATATAGCTGAGTTTTGTTATAGTGCTAGTTTTGAAGAAATAGAGAAAAAAGATTTTTCACTTGTTCCGAGTAAATATATAGAGTTTGTAAATAGAGATGAAAATATAGATTTTGATGAAAAAATGACTGCTTTACAAGAAGAATTTTCAAGTCTTTTAAAAGAGGAAGAACAATCAAAAGAAGAATTACTTTTAGTTTTTAAAAAACTTGGGTATGAGATCAAATTATAAGAAATTGTGAAAATATATCCGTCAAGTCAATAATCGTAATAGAGATTTAAAAATATCAAATCTTTTATGAATAAATATTGATAAATTTTTTATGCCTTCTGTTGCAAATATAGTTTGAACGGATTTATCAGTTTATAAAATAGTTTCAAAGTGACAATTTGCTTGTAATAGAATGCATGTTTGAAGAGATATGAGATTGCCAGTTGCTTTATCAAAAAATGATGAAGATTTTATTGTTTCTCCTGCTTATGATGTTTTTGAAGTAATTGACGAAAAGGAATTATTACCAGAATATTTGATGATGTGGTTTAGTCGTAAAGAATTTGATAGAAATGCTTGGTTTTATACTGATACTGATGTTCGTCAAGGTCTTCATTGGGATGCTTTTATAAATATGGAATTACCAGTTCCAGATATTACAAAACAGCAAGAAATAGTTGATGAATACAATGCTATCAAAAATAGAATAAGTTTGAATAATGGTTTGATAGAAAAACTTGAAGAAACGGCAAAAAGTATTTATAAAGAGTGGTTTGTGGATTTTGAGTTTCCAGATGAAAACTGAAAGCCTTATAAATCAAGTGGTGGAGAAATGGAGTTTTGTAGTGAGTTGGAGAAAGATGTGCCGAAGGGGTGGAAAGTGGAAAATGTAAAAAAAATTATGAACTTTGTTCAATGAACTGAACCATGATCAGAAAGTTATTCTGAAATAAAATTAAATAATAATTATGTTCAATTTTATCGTGTTCAAGATATTTCTACTTATTGATGAAATGCAAAAGTATTCGTTGATAAACATTTATTAAAAAATAGATTTTTCAAAGAAAAAGATATTTTAATAAGTCTTGACTGAACTATATGAAAGATATTTTTTTGATCTGAATGATGATATTCTTCATGAATTAGAAAAATTGAGTGAATTTATGAATATATTTCAAATATTTTTATTTTATGTTTTCTACAATCAGATTATTTTTATAGTATTATTGATACCAGTTCATGATCTGAAACTACTATTAAACATGCTTGAAAAATGTTAGATTTTATGTTTATATGTTATGAAGAGAAAATTTTAAAAGAATTTAATGAAGTTGCAAATTCTATTTTTGATAATTTATTTTTTATTTCTAAAGAAAATAAATATTTAGTAGAAATGAAAGATTTGATTTTATCTAAAATGGCAAGTGAGAGTTAGAGAATTTAGTTTTTAAATTTAATACTAATGAATGAATTAAAACTTAAATCAATTACAGTAAAGAATTATCGTTCTTTTTGAGAAGAACAAGTTTTTGAGTTTCCTAAAAAGTATGATAAACCTATTGCTATAATCTGATACAATAATTCATGAAAAACTAATTTAATGAATGCAATAAGATATTGATTTTATGAAGCTATCAGGGAAGATACCTTCGAATTAAAAGATTTTCATAATTTAAAATGGAATAACAGCCCCTATTTTGAATTAGAATACATAGAATATAAGCCTAATATTTCAAATCCTAGTATAACTTTTCCAGCTAATAGTACTATTACTTCTAAAATTATATTAGATGATTCATTAACTAGTATTCTAAAAATAGATACTGATTCAACTTGAATGAGTAAATGGGATTTAAAAAAGAATATTACAATTTTTTATATAAATTTTCATAATATTAAGGAAGAAATTTCTACTAAAAAATCAAATTGGTGAAGTTTAAAATCTTTTTTAGGTAAACATATTCAAAAGCTTGTTACTGAAGATAATGTAATGAAGGCAAGAAAACAAGACTTTTCAAATGCTGTAAATGAAGCTTCAAAATATGTTTTAGAATGAAATGAAACAGAAGAAAATGAAGCTAAAAAATGAAAATCTAAACTTTTAGAATTTATTGAAAAAATTAAAAGTAATTATAATCAAAATTTAAGAGATAATAATATTGAAATTGATTTTTGACTTCCAAATTATGAAGATATATTTTTACAAATGATGTTTAAAATTTGACTAAATGGAAGTAAAACAAATCTTGTTCCTATTGATCATTTTTGAGATGGGTATATTTCAATGTTTGTTATGGCTGTTATTCAAGCAATTGCAGAAGAAAATGATGATAAATGTTTATTTTTATTTGAAGAACCAGAAAGTTTTTTACATGAAAATCATCAAGAATATTTTTATAAGATGGTTTTATGTAGTTTAACAAAAAAATGACATCAAGTTATTTATACAACTCATTCTGATAAAATGATAGATATTTTTGATACAAAGTGACTTATAAGATTGGAACTTGAAGAATATGATGATAATTGAGAAAAATGTTTTCAAACAGTAAAAAAATATAATAAAGTTAGTGAATTTAATCCAGAAATACAAGCAATAACAGAAGATGAAGAAATTGTAACAATGGATAAGTATAATGAGTTTATAAAAACTATTGAGCCAAATCTTAATAGAATTCTGTTTAGTAAAAAAGTTTTACTTGTTGAATGACCAAATGATATATTGGTTTATAAGTATTGTATTGAAAAAATAATTGAAGAAAAAATTCAACATAGAACTGATATAGTTGATAAAAAAAGATTTGCAGAGACATATTTAAATTTTCATAATATTTCTATAATTCCACATCATTGAAAAGCTACAGCAATTTATTTAATAGAATTATGTAAATGGTTTTGATTAGATTATTTTATAATAAATGATTGGGATTTTGAAACTGATTTTAAAGATAAAATAAATTTAGATTTTGATTCTTTAAAATCTGATACAATTTGGTCAAATATAAAATCTGAAAAAAATACTAAAAATGAAGAAAGAACTGAAAAAACAATAAAAGCAATGATTACAACAAACAAAAATTTGATAAATTCTGCATGAGAAAATAATTACCATTTTAATACTCCAAAATTAGAAAAAGTTATTTGATATGATTTTAATGATAAAAGTAGTGTGAAAATTCATAATCATATTACAGATAGTAGTTTTGATTATAAAAAACAAGATTTATTCCCAGAGAAATTAATTAATTTTTTAGAGATAGATAAAATAAGAGAAACTATTTAATAAATAATAATCCTTGTAAATCTATCTAAAATATGCTAAAATAAACAAAATAATTTATTTTCAAAAAAATACTTATGGATATAAACCAAATCACATCATATCTTTTATGAAATCATCCAGAAAAATTTGATAAAATCTCAAGACTGGAGTTTTTTGAGTATGTAGAAAAAATCTATGGCTATAATATAGAAAAACTAAACTTTTTTTGGGAACAAGCAAACAAATACGAAGAAGAGTTTTATAAAATCATCTTTGAAAAATTTTATAGTCAATCAAAAAAAGATGATTTAGAAAAAGCAAAACTGGAGAAATTGTTAAAAGAGTTAAATTTGCTACAATTTCTTATTACTAATAAATTTGATTATTCAAAATTATTAAATGAATTTGATGCAATAATCAAAACGAAATCAAAAGTTGAGAGTTCAGAATCACAAGCAAAATGAAAACAATTTGAAGAATTTTTGAAAAAATTATTTAATGCAATTGATGGATTTGAAGTTACAGAAATAAAACAAGCAGAAGATGAACAAATAGACTTAGTTATAAAAAACAATATAAATAAACCATTTTGGTTAAATCTAAAAACTCCAGTAATACTTTGAGAAGCAAAAAATTGGTCTAAAAATACAAATACTGAAGTTATTAATACTTTGAGATGAAAACTTGTTTGACATGCAAATTTTGCAAAAATTTGATTTGTTATAGCTATGAATTGATTTACAAAAGTTGTTGAATCAAATTTACTGAGAGATGGATCATCTGAAAGAATAATAGTAGCAATTACTTGAGAAGATATAAAAACATTACTTAAAGATGAATTAAATCCAATTGATTGGATAGAATGATTAGTAATGAAAAGCTTTATTTAATTAAAATACTCTCTTATGAAGTTTACAGAAAGTTCTTTAGAAACAGCAATAATAGAATTATTAGAAAAAGAGGGGTATCCTCATATGAACGGATCACATATTCACAAAGAAATAAGTGATGTTTTAATTCGTGAAGATTTACAAAACTATTTATTAGCAAAGTATTCTAAGGATGATATTACTTTAAATGAAATAAAAAGTATTATTCGTAAACTTGAACTTTTTCCATCATCAAGTTTGTATGACAGTAATAAAGCAATTATCAAGCTTATTTCTGATTGATTTATATTCAAAAGAGAAGATAGAACAAAAAAAGATTTATTTATAGAACTTATTGATTTTGAAAATATTGAAAAAAATACTTTCAAGTTTGTAAATCAAATGGAAATCATGTGATTTGAAAAAAGAATTCCAGATTGAATTGTTTATATCAACTGAATTCCTTTAGTAGTATTTGAATTCAAAAGCTCTGTAAAAGAAAATGCAACTATTCGTGATGCTTATACTCAACTAACAGTTCGTTACAAAAGAGATATTCCAGAACTTTTTAAATACAATGCTTTTTGTGTCATAAGTGATGGAGTAAATAATAAAATGTGATCACTTTTTGCTCCGTATGATTTTTTCTATGCTTGGAGAAAAACTGATATAAATAGTAAACCTTCAGATGGAATAGATTCTCTTTTTACTATGATTGAATGACTTTTTGATAAAACTCGTTTACTAGAAGTGATAAAAGATTTTATTTATTTTCCAGATCAGTCAAAGAATGATGTAAAAATTGTTTGTCGTTATCCTCAGTTTTATGCTACTAAAAAACTTTTTGAAAATATTTTAATAAATAAAAAACCAGATTGAAATGGTAAATGATGAACATATTTTGGTGCTACTTGATGTGGAAAAAGTTATACTATGCTTTTTTTAACTCGTTTACTTATGAAAAGTAAAAGTTTATCAAGTCCTACAATAGTTATTATTACTGATAGAGTTGATTTAGATGATCAATTATCAACTCAATTTTGAGAATCAAAAGATTATATATGAGATGATAATATTATAAGTGTAGAATCAAGAGAAGATTTAAAGAATTATTTAAAATGAAGAAATAGTTGATGAGTATTTTTGACAACTATTCATAAATTTACTGAAAGTACAGATTTACTGAGTGAAAGAGATAATATTATTTGTATCTCTGATGAAGCTCATCGCTCACAAGTAAATCTTGATAAAAAACTAAAAATTAGTGACAAATGAGTGACACATTCATACTGATTTGCAAAATATCTTCATGATAGTTTACCAAATGCAACTTATGTTTGATTTACTGGTACTCCAATTGATGCAACTTTAGAAGTTTTTGGTCCAGTTATTGATATGTATACTATGAAAGAATCGGTTGAAGACCAAATTACTGTTCGTATAGTTTATGAATGAAGAGCTGCAAAAGTATTACTTGATAATACAAAATTGAGACAAATAGAAGATTATTATAAGAAATGTGAAGATAATTGAGCAAATGAATATCAAATAGAAGAAAGTAAAAGAGCAACTACAAATATGGAAGCTATTTTATGAGACCCACAAGTGATAAAAACTCTTGCTTCAGATTTTATAGAACATTACGAAAAAAGAATAGAAGAATGAGCTACAGTTTTATGAAAAGTTATGTTTGTTTGTCCTAGTAGACCAATTGCACATAGCTTTTATAGAGAAGTTCTTTCTCTTCGTCCAGAATGGTGAGAAATAAGAGAATGTGATGATTGAGTAGCATTATCAGAAAAAGAGAGAAAAGAAATCAAACCAATTGAAAAAATAAAGCTTATAATGACAAGATGAAAAGATGATAATAAGGAATTATATGATGATATTTGACCAAAAGAAAATATAAAAGAATATGATAGACAATTTAAAAATAAAAAATCAAACTTCAAAATTGCAATAGTAGTTGATATGTGGCTTACTGGTTTTGATGTTCCTTTTTTGGATACTATTTATATTTTTAAACCATTACAACAACATTCACTTATTCAAACTATTTCAAGGGTAAATAGAGTATATGAATGAAAAGAAAGTTGACTTGTAGTTGATTATATTTGAATAAAAAGCAATATGAATCTTGCTTTAAAAAAATATTCAGATGTTGATGGAAGTGATTTTGAAGATATTTGAAAAGCTGTAACAGTAGTAAAAGACCAATTAGATTTACTAAATAAATTATTTGTAAATTTTGATTCAAGTAAATATTTTTCATGAACTCCTTTAGAAAAACTTAATAATTTAAACAAAGCTGTTGAATTTGTACAAATTACTGAAACTATAGAAAAAAGATTTATGTGACTTGTTAAAAAACTTCGTTCAGCCTTTAATTTATCTTGTTCAAATGAAGAAATAAATGATACTGAAAGAGATCAAATACATTTCTATTTTGCTATAAAATCTATACTTCATAAACTTACAAAGTGAGAAGCTCCTGATGTAAGTCAAATGAACCAAAAAGTAAGAGAAATGATACAGGAGGCTATTATAAGTGAATGAATAGAAGAAATTTTTAAGTTATGAGAAGAATCAGAAGCAAAACTTGATATTTTTAGTGATGAATATCTTGCAAAAATTGATAAAATAAAACTTCCAAATACAAAGATAAAATTATTACAACAACTTTTATCTAAAGCAATTCAGGAATACAAAAAAACAAATAAAGTTAAATGAATAGATTTTTCAAAAAGACTTCAAAAAATAGTTGACTCTTATAATGAAAGAAAAGAAGATCTAGTGTTTGCTTGAGAAGTTTTAGATGATGTTGCACATCAGTTTGCTAATCTATTTCATGAGCTGAAAAAAGATATGAATTCATTTAAAGATTTATGAATAAATTTTGAAGAAAAGGCATTTTATGACATATTAAAAGATATAGCAAAAAAACATTGATTTAATTATCCAGAAGATAAACTAATAGCTCTTTCAAAAGCTATAAAAAATGTAGTTGATGATAAAACAAAATATACTGATTGGGATCAAAAAGATGATATAAAAGCTGAATTAAAAGTTGATTTAATTTTGATTCTTGCTGAAAATGATTATCCACCAGTTACAAAAGATGAAGTATTTAAAGAAATTTTTGAACAAGCTGAAAATTTTAAAAAGTATAGTAATCTTTAATTATAAGAAGTATGCAAATATCACAAGAACATTTAGACGAATTTAAAAAAATTTATAAAGATAAATATTGAAAAGATTTATCAGATAAAGATGCATTAGATATGGCAACTTCATTGTTAAACTTTGTAAAAATTATTGTTGAGGAAGATGAAAAATAGTTACATTTCAAACCCATCCAACAACTCCCTCAAAGTTCCATAGTCTCTGCTTTCAGTGCCTCCATATTATAATTAAAAAAATCACAATTATGTGATTTTTTCTTTTTTCTTATAGGTATATATTATAAAAACTATATTTTTTATAATTTTTATTTGACAATAAGAATATCAAGTATATAATAAGTATACATTATATTCTAATTATAAAGTTATGCTTACAGATAAACAACAAAATGTCTTGGACATTATTACAGACTTCATAGGAAGATATGGAAAATCTCCTACTATTGAAGAATTACAAAACCTTACTCACCAAAAATCAAAAAGATGAGTAGTACAATATTTAGAAGCTTTAGAAAAAAAAGGATTTATTACTAGATGACATGGGTTTAGAAGTATTAGACTTGGAAATGGAATTGGATTTCAAACTATGCTTCATATTCCTATTTTAGGTATTGCAAATGCTGGAAGACCTCTTGCATATGCGGAACAATATGAATATGGAACTTTACCACTTTCTAAAAATGTTGTAAAAGGTGAATCAAAAGATTATTTCTTAGTAAAAGTAGAAGGAACTTCTATGAATAACTATAAAATCAATGGAAAAACTATTGAAAATGGAAGTTATGTTCTTATTGATAAAAGAGAAAAAGTAATTAATACGAAAGATGCATTTTTATTTGTTGTAGATAATGCAGCAACATTAAAAATTCCAAAAACAGAAGGAAAAAATCTCTATCTTATTCCAAAATCAAGAGATGAATACCATAAACCAATTGTACTTTCTTCTGAAGAAGAAGTAATGGTAAATGGAAAAGCCGTTGATGTATTTAATTTTGAAAAAATAGCTGAAGTTTAAGCTATTTTTTTTATTTTATTATAATGAGGCAATTTTTATATTTTCCATAACAGCAGGAACATATTCAGTGATTTCTTTAAATTTTCATTTACTAATTTTTCCTTTTCTAGCTTCTTCTTTTAAAGCAAGTTTTAATCAACTCCAATCTTTTACATGTTTATATTTTCCTAAAATATTTTGAGTTTTTCCTGGTCAAAGATTATATGAAGTAATGATGAGTTCTGTTTTAAAGTTATTATCTCCAATATCTTGAAATAAACTTTCTAAATGTAATAAATAACTAATAGTAAGTTTGAGCTGATTTAAAGGATGAAGAACTTTTGATCTTATAAGTTCACCATTTTTATTTTTTAACGAATCAGTGATGTGTAATGCAGCATTTTTAGGATCATTTTTTACTTTAGCAGTATTAAGTGCGACAATAGATTCAGCAGTATCCATAGTAATTTGTCCTAATCCTCTTACTCAAGTATGAGAACGTGCATTTTTATCAAATCTTGATTCTCTAGCGATTACTCCATATAAAAAACTTTCATCAATGATACTTCATTTACAGAAAGTATTTATTAATGTAGTGATATTTTTCCCATACAATTTTCTTGTTTCCACTTCATTTTTATAGGCAATTTGATCTCATAAAATAGGAGAATCTTTATCAAATATAGTTTGAAAAGAAATATTTTCAGGAATTTTTTGTTTTTCTTTCGGTTTGTCTTGTAAAATAGGTTCAGGTCTTGGTTTTAGAATTTCTTGTGATTTTGATACTTTTACTGGTTGTGAAGTTCAGATGCAATTATTATCTTCAAAAGGAATGATTTTATGTCATCCTTTTAAAAATTTTATATAGACATAATCTTTTGAAAAATATATTTTATCTCCTGGAGATATTCTCATATCTTCAAGTCTATTTGATGCAATAGGAGTTTTTCCATGTTCTATAGCATGATTATAAATAACCCTCCAAATATTTTCTCAAGGTTTTATTTCGTGTCAAAGCTCATCATTAAGTCTTCCAAGTTCAAATTCTATTAATAATTGAATGGTTTCTTTTTTGCATTCTTTTATTTCAACAGAAGACAAATTTTCAGCTTTTGTTTCAATGTTGTTTGATGTGTTTCAAATTTCGTTCATTTTTTATTTTTTAGTATTATTTTTGTTTATTTTAGCATAAAAAATTAAATTTTGCAAAAAATCAAAAAAAAGTATAATTATGCGGATATTTTTCAGGAAAAAGAGGAAAGATAAAATATTGAAGATATTTGTAAACAATATCCTTAATCTTTTGTCTTTAGTCTTTTTTCCACAATATCATATTTATTTTATAATTTTTTTTTATGATAGGATTATCAGATAAAAATGCTGTAAATATTACTCCACTCAAAAAAACATATTCTATTTGAGGGAAAAATATTACATTTGAAACTGGAAAAATGGGGCTTCTTGCAAATGGAAGTGTAACATTAAGTGATGAAGCTGGAAATGTGCTTTTTATTACGGCAGGAATTAAAGAATCTTGAGTGAATGAAAAAGCTGATTTTTTCCCTTTAGTAGTAGATTACCAAGAAAAATTTTATGCTACTGGAAAAATTGGATGAAATAGATTCATGAAAAGAGAAGGAAAACCATCTGAAGCATCAGTTTTAACTTCAAGACTCATTGATA
Organism: Patescibacteria group bacterium; assembly: GCA_034675265.1. Lineage (GTDB taxonomy): Bacteria > Patescibacteriota > Gracilibacteria > BD1-5 > UBA6164 > UBA7396. Next base: position 22,038 of record JAUCDK010000004.1, on the reverse strand, counting down.
GACCAATTAGACCAATGTTTCCAAAAGGATTTATTAATGATACTCAAATTATTGTAACAGCTTTATCTGCGACAGGTGAGAGTGATGTAGGATTTTATGGAATTGCATGAGCAAGTTTGGCACTTTTAATGACTGGAGCTCCATTTGAAGGGCCAGTTTCTGGAGTAAGAATTATTCAAACAAATGAAGGTGCATTTATTTTTGACCCGACTTTTGAAGAAGAAAATAATGCAAAATTAAATCTTTTAGTTGCAGGAACACAAGATGCTATTACTATGGTAGAATCTCAAGGAAAAGAAGTTTCTCAACAAGAAATGATGGCAGGATTAAAGTTTGCATTTGAAATTATTAAAGAATTTTCAAATGCACAAAATGATTTTATAGAAGCATATAAAAATCAATTTTGATCTTCAGAAATAAAAAGTTTTTATAATCTTCCAGATGAAACATTATTTGAAAAAGTATCAGAATTTTTAACTGATGAAAAATTAGAATCTCTTTATTGACTTGGAAAAAAAGATTTTGGAACTGAGCTTGAAAAATTAGAAACTGAAACAACAGAATTTTTATGAATTACTGAAGAAAATGCTGAGGAATTAGGAGTTGACTCTGCAACTATTGCAGAACTTGTGTATAAAAGAGTAAAACAAGTAATGAGAAAAAATGTTTTACAATGAGAAAAAAGACTTGATTTAAGAAAATTAGATGAAGTAAGAACTATTAAATGTGAAACAGGATTGTTACCAAGAGTACATGGTTCAGCTCTTTTCCAAAGAGGTATGACTCAAGCGCTTTCAATTACAACACTTTGAGGACCAGAAGATATTCAAATCATTGATGATATGTATGAAGAAACAACAAGAAGATATATTCATCACTATAATTTTCCTCCATTTTCAGTTGGGGAAGTAAGAATGCTGAGATGAGTTGGAAGAAGAGAAGTTGGGCATGGAAAATTAGCAGAAAAAGCTTTAGAAGCAGTTTTACCAAGTGAAACAGCATTTCCATATATGATCAGAGTTGTTTCAGAAACTATGACTTGTAATGGTTCAAGTTCAATGGCCTCAGTATGTTGATCAACACTTTCACTTATGCAAGCATGAGTACCAATTTCAGCACCAGTAGCATGAATCGCTATGTGAATGGTTTATGATGAATCAAGTGGAAAATATAAAATCCTTTCAGATATTCAAGCACAAGAAGATTTTCTAGGAGATATGGACTTTAAAGTTGCTATGACTCCAACAGGAATTACAGCAATGCAACTTGATGTAAAGATTAAAGGGTTAAGTATGGAAGTATTTGAAAATGCATTTTCTCAAGCAAGAGTTTCTTTAAATCATATTCTTGATGAAATGTTAAAAGTTCAACCAACAGTTGCAGCAAATCTTTCTCCATATGCACCATTAATTATGAATGTATTTGTACCAGTAGAAAAAATTAGAGAAGTAATTGGAAAATGAGGTGAAAATGTGCAAAGAATGGAAAAAGAATACTGAGTAAAAATCTCAATTGCAGAAGATGGAAATACTACTATTACTGCAAAAGATCAAATTTGAGGAAATAAAGCAGTAGAAGAAATAAAAGCAATGGTTTGGGAACCAGAAGTTTGATATAAAGGTACTTGAAAAGTAGCAAAAATAATTGATGGAACTTGAGCAATAGTAGAATTTAGAGGAAAATCAGGAATGATTCATATCTCAAAACTTGCCGCAACAAGAGTAGTAAATGTTACTGATATTGTGAAAGAATGAGAAGAAGTAGAATTCGAAGTGATTGAAGTAAATAAAGAAAAGGGAAGAATTGGACTGAAAAGAAAGTTTGATCCACTTCCTCCAAAAGTAGAAACTCCTACTCCTACAATTCAGGTTGAACAACCAAAAATAGAACAATAAAAAAGTTGGATTTATCCAACTTTTTTATTGACTTTAAAATATTTAATGTATAATTTAATCTTAATTTAAGTTATAACCTTTTACATATGTGGAGACAATCAGACAATAGTTTATCTCAAATACACCATAAGAGAACTGAGAAAGAAAGACTTATTGCAATTATAGAAAGAAATTTAAAAAAAATATGACATCAGGAAAATATTGATGATGCTTTGTCTCAAGTATTAAGAAAATTAAGTAGTGAAACTGGGGGGAACTATGCTTCATTAAATGATTTAAATGAAGTTGCTCTTCAAGGTTTAGCAAATAGTACATTTTTATACATACAAGATTTTTGTCATACGGTAAAACGTAAAACAAGTGATATTATCTTAAAATAAAAGAAGAAATGATTATCTCATTTCTTCTTTTATTTTTTCAAGTGAATAGAAAAAGTTTTTCATATTTAATCCACTTTTTCTTAAATCTTTATATTTATTTAAAAGTCTAAAAATATCTAAATTTAGTTTTTCTGATTCTTGTAAAACATCGCTTCAGAAAGTATCATGAAAATATTGTGCATTTGTTTCTTGATGATTTTGTGCGCTTCATTCAAGAGGAACTATAAGAGTATGTATTCCAAAGAAATATAATTCCCATAAAGTAGTTGCTCCGGCTCTTGAAATAGCTATATCTGTGTTTTGATAGATTTCTCAAAGTTGTTCTTGAGTTACAAAATCATGAAGAGTGACATTATTATATTTTTCAAAATCATTTCTAAAATGAAGATTTTTTTCTCATAAAATAATAGTAAAATTTACATCAATGAGATTATTTAAAATACTTTTTATGCTTTCAAAAATAGTAGTTGAACCTTGGCTTCCAGCAATAACAAGCACTTCTAATTCTTCATTTTCTTCTAATTCTCAAACTTTATCCACATTGTTTAAAAGTTCAGGATTGAGTATTTGTCCAATAAGAATGTGTTTTTCACCATCTATTTTCTCATTTGGAAATGTATAAAATACTTTTGTTGCAAAACGAGAAATAATTTTATTTGCTAATCATCAATTTGTATCTGATTCATGAATGTATACTTTTTTTCTTAAAAGAGCTCCAGCAAGACATAAAGGAAGTCCTACAAAACCTCATTTTGAAAATACAATATCAATTTTATATTTGAAAATAAAATATATTCACCAAAAGATTCAGCTAAAATTTTTTAGAGGTTCAAAGAAATTTCTTACATCAAAATATCTTCTAATTTTCCCCGATGGAATATGTTCAAATTTGATATTATTTTTTAAAGCAACTTCATTTTCTAAGCCATCCTCATCTCAAAACCATACAAAATTAAGAGAACTATCATTTTTTAGATAGTTATAAATAGCAAGTAGAGGAAATATGTGACCTCAAGTTCATCATCAAGTCAAAGCAATATTTTTCATCGGTGAAATATTATAATTTAAAATAAGACGCAAGTTTTAAAACAAACTCATTGATTTTTCTGAATATAGTTAAATTTTGTGATTTGTAAACTAAAAAACTACTTATTATTCAAACTATACTTCCAGCAATAATATCAAGAGGCCAATGAACTCATCCAGCAACTCTCGATAAAAGCATAACAATAAACAGAGGAAGAGTTACATATCCAATTCCTGAAAATCAAAATAAGAATAAACTTATAGCAAAAGCGATTCCCACACTTGCATGATCACTTGGAAATGAAGCATCAGGAATATGTTCTAAAATTAATTTCCCAGCTCATTCTAAACTACTTTCAGGTCTATCTATACTTACAAACGTTTGAATGATAGTACTGATAGTAATAGCAATTACCACAGAATAAAATATAAAAAGAAGTTTCTTTTTTCCATCAGTATTTTTTTTGGCATTGAAATAAATCCAATATCAGAGTAAAAATATAGGAAGTATAAAAATAGGCATATCCGCCATAGCATAAACTATTTTTGATATTATTTCATTGTCAGTAAATGAATTCAAATATCAAAGAAGAGGAATATTTATAGTATTATGTAAAGTGCTTATGAAACTCATACGTGTGTGTTTTGTTTATTAGTTTTAAATTTTTTTACTGCAAATATTGCTCCAGCAATAATTACAAGAATGATTATAGAAACAATTGGACGAGCTGCAAACCAAGCAATAGCAATTGTTCATCCAGCTACAATAAGTGTTCCTACAAATGCAATAAGTCATACTCAAACTCCAACTATTTTTCCTAGAAAAGGTACTACACTTCAAAGAGTTGGAAGAATAGAGAATAACATACTAAATCATACAAATATTACAATAGTGAAAACAGCTCTCATAATCCAAGTTGTAATTGAATTATCATCTTTCATTGCTTGAAATAATATTTTTGCAGATTTATTTCCTTCTTCTATTCTAGTAATATTATCTCCACTATCAAGCAGATACACATCAAGAATATCATTATTTCTTTGCCCAGCTAAAGCACTTAATGTTGTGCCAATAGGAAGAACTTTATATGAGATTCTTAAGTCTCCAATTTGAGGAGTATTATAATCTACACCAGTATAGATGAAATTATTTACTAAAGTACTTCCAGTTGAGAGTAGATTTTTTACTTCTTCTCAAAGTTTTAAATCAGTTGATGCAGGAAGTGCAAATTGTAATTTATCAGCAATATTAAAACTTCATAATTTTGGAGTTTGCCCAAATTCTACTTTTGATTCATATTTCCAATTTGTTGGGTTTTGATGATCAGCTGCTTGATTAAAATCATTTGAATTAATTGCTGATTGACTCCATTTTTTTTCGTAAGAATAGGTCGTTGTGTGAGTTTCACTTCATCCAAGATTTTCTTTTACTTCTGTTTGAGATTTTTCACTCCATTGATACATTTCAACCATTCTTGAAACCACTACTGCATTGATAGGAAATCCAAAATCAGGTTCTTGAACAGGATTACTACTTACTTCTCAAAAAGTGTACACATATTTATTATTATTTTCAGAAGTTGGATTTTTTGCATTAACTTCAACTACAATGTTTTCTCCTTCGAGAATTGCTTTTTCTCTTGCTACATAACTAAATTCATTTGACCAGAGCATATAAACAGAAATAATAATAAGAATTGGTCAAACAATTATTCCAGCTAAAGCAGATTTGATTTTATCAAAAAATCAAACATTTGTTACCTCTTGGTTATTAGCCATATAAAAAAATTAAAAAATAAAAATTAAAATGTATTAAAAATTACTTATTTAAAACAATACAACTCATTAATAAACGAATAGAACAAAAATCACATAAAAATATATAAATTCACAAGCATTATATAAATTTTAACAGAATCTCAAAAATAAATTTGAAAAAAAAAATATATAGTGTAAAATCATTCTCAAATACAAATTTCTTCCATATATGGAATATGGGAGATTTTATTTTTCCGTTTTATTTTATTTTAACAGTTATTGAATATGGAAGCCATAAAAAAAGTAAGAGGAATGCAAGATATTTTACCAGACGCACATTTATACCACACATTTTTGAAAAAAGTATTTCGTCATGAGCTTCGTAAAAATGGGTTTAAAAGAATTACCACACCAGTACTTGAACACAAAGAATTATTTACTGGAGCACTTGGGAGTGGAACTGATATTATTGATAAAGAAATGTATAATCTTGTTGATAGAAAGGGAAGAGAATTAGTAATGAAACCAGAATCAACAGCGCCTATTATGAGATCTTATATCGAAAATGATTTACAATCAGAACCTCAACCTGTATTTCTCTATTATGTAGAACCACATTTTAGATATGATAGACCACAAAAATGAAGATTTAGACAATTTTTTCAAGTTGGAGCTGAGATTATCTGAGAAGCAGATCCAATTTTGGACGCACAACTTATTTATATTGGATACAGAGTTTTAAATAAAATTGGATTAGAATGAGATTTTAAAATTAAAATTAATTCAATCGGAACAGCAAAAGATAGACAAAAATATTTAGAAGAACTTACAAGTTTTTATGAAAATAAAAAACATCTTTTATCAGCAGAAGCTTTAAAAAAATTAGAATCAAACCCACTTAGACTTCTTGATACAAAAGTAGAAGATGAAATTATTCTAGCAAATGAAGCTCCAAAAATTACAAAATTCTTAAAAAAAGATTCAAAAGAACATTATGTAAAAGTAAAAGAATACCTTGATATACTTTGAGTTCCATATGAAGAAGATCATAAATTAGTAAGAGGGCTTGATTATTATACTCATACTGTTTGGGAATTTGTAGATAATTCAGGAAGAAGTCAAGATGCATTTGGATGAGGAGGAAGATATGATATGCTTTCAAAAAAAATCTGACACAATGATGAAATCCCTGCTGTTTGATTTGCAATGTGAATGGAAAGATTAACTGATGCTTTGATGGATAAAGGAATTAAAGTAAAAAATAAAGATAGAATTGATTTATACTTTATTCAACTTTGAGATGAAGCGAAAAAAATTGTATTACCACTTACTTTAGCTGCTCGTGAAGCTGGAATTAATACTTTAGCATCTCTTGGAACTCCGTCTTTAAAAGCTCAAATGAAAAAAGCAAACAGACTCAATGCAAGATATGTAGTAATGGTATGAATTATGGAAGCAAGTTCTGGAATCTATCAAGTAAGAGATATGCTTTTATGAACTCAAGAAGAAGTAAAAAAAGACAATTTAATAGAATATGTAAAAGGAAAAGTGGGACAAAATGGACTTGATTTTTACTGTCCAGCAAAAGATTTTATGTTAAAAGATGAATAAAACTAAAAAACATTTCCGTAAGGAAATGTTTTTTAGTTGTTTTGGAAAAAATGGCATAAAAAAAGAAGTAACATTGTTACTTCTTTTTAGGATATTAATAAGGAAGGTAAGAACCACCATTAGTAACACCACTAGATGTATTACCATCACTTCATTGTACTAATCCAGTAGATTCAGAAACTGCTAGTTGAGTAGATGCAGGAGTAGTTACTAAAGCACCACTGTTTACAGTTAATCTTGTTAAATCACTAGACACAGATTGTACTACTGCTCCTCCAAGAAGAGTATCTCATTTTTTAAATAGTCCAAGTCCATTTTCTAGAGTTAATACATTTCAAGAAACAGTTCCACTAGCAGTATTACTAGTAGTTCTTTGTTTATATGTACCAACTACATAAGCAGTTTTTCCTCCTTCTCATTCATGAACAGCAGCTAATTGATATGCTCCACCAGCTAAAGAAGTTACTCAAATTTTATAATCTTTCTTTTCAGAAGGGTCTTTAAATGACGCTGCATCAACATTTCCTAATACATTGAAATTAATTTTTCAAGCTTCATAATTAGTTCAAACTTGAGCTCCTGTTCAACCTAATGATATACTAGGTACTTGTGTATCATTTTCTGGAATAGCAAAATTCATAATATCTTGTCCATCAGCACCAGTTTTGACTTCAATAGCTCTTACGATAGAATTTAGGTCAGATGCTCTTTTTGAATTTCTTGCTTCTTTAGAATATCCTTGGAAAGAGATAAATGCAATAGTAGCTAAAATTGCTAAAATTGTAATAACTATAATTAACTCAACAAGAGTAAACCCTTTTGTATTTGTACTTTTCATCATTTGTAAAAAAGTTATAAAATAAAAAAAAATGTATGTTTCTGTGGAAAGTGTTATATTTGGTTATTTTCCAAGAACAAGAGTATTTTACACATAAAAATAAAATTGTCAAAAAAAATATTTCTATTTCTGTATAATATTTTTATCATATTTATTTTTAAAAAAAAGCAACTTCCTCATTTATGAGAGAGTATTGCTTTTTTTTAAAAAAGTGCTATATTGATAAAAATATTTTTAACTAATCCCTTATGAATCAAGAAAATAAATGATTTTTTTCTACTTTAAAAAAAGACTTTCAAACAAGTTTTTCTATAAATTTTTTGTTTATAATTATCATTTTAGCTACACTTTCGATTATTCTCACTAATTATATTTTTAGTAGAAATGTGATTAAAGAAGTACATTTAATTATTCAAAATTATGAATATTCTAAAGTATGAGGGGAGGAAAATTATAAAATTCTCAGAGAAATTCAAAAAGAACAAACCAATTCTTATATTACTGATATGATAGAAAATAATCCAGAATATATAGAAGAAATAAAAGCCAAAATTGATCCAAATTATAAAAAAATAAAAAAACTCTCTCAAGAAGAAATCTCTATTTTAAAAGAATGAAGTGCAATTTTATGAAATCAAGAGCAACCATATACTTTTATAGAATTTTCAAACTTTAGTTGTAAATATTGTCAAACATTTCATGCAGAAACTTCTTTACAAGACTTTTTAAAATCATATGAAACTATGAATTATTTGTTTAAAAATATGGTAAATAAAGAGGGAACTCAGGATTATGATTTAGCGCTTTATGGGAAATGTATTTCACAAGAAAAGCAAGAAGCTGATTATTTGAGTTATATTAATGAAGCTTTTAATATTTGAGAAGAAAATAAAGATACATTTTTAGAAAAAATTATTTCAAAATATTCTCTTTGAGAAACATTTCAAAAATGTATTTCTTCAGATGAAACAAAACTTGCTTTAGAAAAAGAATTTGGTCAATGAGTGTATTTATGAGTGGTTTCAACTCCAAGTTTTGTTATTCTTGATAATCTTACTTGAAAATACAGTTTGATAGAATGATTGCTTTCAAAAGAAGAAATGAAAGCGAAATTAGATAGTTTTATGATTCACTAATTTTTATTAATATCATTTCATTCATAGACTCAAAAAGGCTCTTTCATACTTTCATGTATGGGGGCTTTTTTTATGAGGTATGTAATGGTGCAATAAAAAGTATTGGTTAGGTCAATATATAAATTATCACTTGCCATAATACAACCATTCGCAACTCCAACTTGATATTCTTTGAGTGAAGAGGCAAGAGGAGAATTTTTTGGTTCGATATGTCTCATTCCATTAATGTTGTATAAATATCAACTATAATTACTATTTTCTAATTCATTTACATAATCTAAAACACAAGAATTTACTCATGGAGTTGTAATATAATACCTGATTATTGGTAATATAATCACTATCATTAAAGTCAGAGGATAGAGTATGTATTTTGTTTTCATAATCAAAAAATAATAGTGTATTTTTTAAAGTATACACTATTACATTTTTTTTGCAATTTCTCAAAGTTGGAAAAATGGAAGCATAATTGCGATAACAATCGTTCCGACTAAAATTCAAACTATTACTATGATAAATGGCTCTAACATCGTTGCGAGGTTTCAAATATATCTTTTGAGTTCTGAAGAATAATTCACTCCAATCTTTTTTAGACTTTCAGCGAGTGTTCCAGTTTCTTCTCAAGTATTTACGATATAGGCAAACTCTTCAGGAAAGAGTTTATTTAAATAAACATTGGTATCGTATTCAAGATTAAGTCAAAGAGATTTCGAAATGGTAAGTCAGCTTTCCACTTCATTTTTAATTCTTACTACTTCTTTTTTATAATGAATATTTGATACTACTTGACTTGAGGTTTTTAAAGAATCGAGTAAAAGAACTCATGATTCCATTAAAAGTGAAAAAGAATTGATAAAATAGATAATATTTGATTGTCTGATAATATGTCAAAAAATAGGAAGATTGATAGCAATATATCATAAAAATAATTCTCCGTGATAAGTTTTTTTTAATAAATTTAAAAACGTAAAGAATCATACGACTCAAAGAAGTAATATATGCCAGTCATATCTAAAAAAATCAGATATATTAATAACAAATTGAGTAAGTGCTGGAAGATCCGTTCCTGTTTGAGCAAAACTTTCAGTAACTCTTGGAATGATAAAAATCATCATAAATGTTACCATAGAAAAAGTCAAAATCAGTAATATCACAGGATAAATTAATGCTCATTTTACTTTTCATTTTAATTCAATATTTTCAAGGAGTTTTTTATCCATTTCTGCAAGAATTTTTCAGAGATTTCATGTTTTTTCTCAAACTCAAACAAGGGCGATTAACAGATTATCAAATACTTTTGGATATTGCATCATTGATTCACTAATTCCAATTCAATAGTCAATATTTACTTTGATTTCGTTTGCTATTTTTTTGAGATATGGATTTTTGGTTTGTTTGACTAAAATATTAAATGCTCATTTAATATCGATTCAAGAATTTATAAAAATAGAAAGTTTATTAATAAATTGCCAAAGTTCTTTTTGAGACACGCTATAAAAAAGGTTTATTTCGATATTTAAACCTTTATTATTACTTCTTTTCTTTTTGAGACCTTTTTGAGCATCTGTAAGAAGCTCTAAAATCTTTTTATTTTCGAAGTTTCAGTATTTGTCAAAAAAACTGTTTCTCATCATGCGTATCAATAATTATTATTTTGTTATTCCTTTTTAAATATTTCCATTTTTAGAAATGATACTTGAACATTCTGTAATTACGGTTTCATAGTCTCATTTTTTTAGTAATTCTTTTAGAACATTATATTTGTCTTGCATTTTTTTGTTTTTTTGGTTGATTTTGAAAGTATTTTCATTATCAAGAGCTTTTTTTAGATAAAAATTAATTTTTTTATGAATGAATCATTCTTTTATATAACGAATACAATCGGTTTTCAACTTTGGAAGTTCGCCTGTTTTATACAGAGTATCAAGGGATTTTATAATATTTTTCAGAGCATTTTCTTTTTGTATTTTTACAATTTCCTCTCTTACTTCTTCTAGTGATTTTCAAGAAATTTTTTTTCTGTATTTTTTAGCAATTCATTCTTTTTGAATCAGTTCATCTATTTCTTGTCATTCAAGAACAGCTTTATTTTTATCTCTTTTGAGCAATAATAATGTAACATCATCATCATAATTTACTTTTCCTCCAGTAAAACTTTTTAAATCATCAATAAATTTTTTATAAATATCTTCAAGTGAGAGTTTTCCATTTCTTCCAAACTCTTCTAATTTTTTTGCAATTCTATTGATAGAATACATTTCTCAAAATTCATTTTTTGCTTCTACTATACCATCTGTATAAGTAATTAAAATATCTCCATCTTGAAAAGGAATTTCTTTTTTCTTTATTTGAGTTACATCTTTTATAAGTCTGATTCAAGATGCAAGTCATCCAGGAATAATTTTTTCTACTTGACCAGTTTCTTTTCTAAAAACAAACATTGGTTCGTGTCACATTCAAATAAATTGAATAATATTGTGTTTTGTTTTTTGAATATTGAAAAATATAGAAGTAATGAAATTTCAACTTTTTAGCTCTTGTTTGAGAGAATTATTCACATCAAAAGCAAGTTCTTCTAATCATATATTTCCTGCAAGTTCGTGAAATTTTTTATTTAATTGAGAGATAATAAATCAAGCTCTAATTCCATGTCCAGTTGCATCTCAGATAAAAAATGTATAGTCGGTTTTATTTTTATGAAATCATAAACTATCTCAAGATATTTTATCGGCTCACATAATTTTTCCATAAATTTCATACCCATTAATTTTTTCTCCATAAATTTCTCTTGAAAGTCATGAATGTACTTGAGCAAGTTTTGCTTTTGCTGTGAGTTCATCTTTTTCGTTTTGACTTTGAAGTAGGAGATTTACTTCATCAATAAGTCTTTTTTCTTTGAGTCTTTTTTTGAAATTTCCATAAAAATTAAATTTATTTTTTAATCTTTGGAAAATACTGGTATGTTGTATTTTGTTATTTATATCATCTTTATTGGTTACTATTTCTCCAATAAGTTCTTGAGCTTCTCTGAGGGTATCTCTTTTTATTTCTTTTTGTTTTTTTTGTTTGTATTTTTCAATTTGTTTTGCTATTTCTTTTTTTATATTATTTCAAAGATTTAAAATTTTTACATCTTTGATATTTCTTTCGATTAAATTATTTGCCATTGAAATTGCTTCATCAAAATTTCCAGTTTCAATGAGTTCTTTTGTTTTTTCTTTTACGAATCTGATTTCTTCTTTCTTTTTTCTTTCTTTTATATAGATTTCGTGTTTTTTTCTTTTTGAATCATTTTTTTCTTTTAAAGAGTCAATTTTTGAAAGTTTGTTTTTAAATTTTTTAATTTCTTCTTTTTTTTCTTTTTCAGGAACTTTTTCGATATAATATTTAAATGATTCATTTTCTTTAAATAAAACTTCATTAATCGCTTTTTCTGCTTTTTCAAACTCTTCAAACACTATAAAATCTTCAATAACTTTTATAACATTATTGAAGTCTTTTATAGCATTTGTGTCTATATTTTTTTTCTTTTTTCTAAAAAAATTAAGCATAAGGATTAAATTAATTTAAATGCTTCTTCTAAAGTAGTATCTCAAAGAGCTGCTTTAAAAATTGCATCTTGAAGAATGGTAATCATTCATTCTTTAGTTGCGACTTTATGTATTTCACTTGAACTTGCCATTGAGAGAACACTTTTTTCTAAATAGTCTCACAATACTAATACTTCGTGTACTCAGATTCTTCCAGAGTAACCAGTATCTTTACAATGTGAACAACCTGCTCATTTATAAAATTGAAGTTCATTTATTTCATCAACTTCCATAATATCAGAAAGTTCTTTTCTTACTTTTGATTTTAAAATTTCATCAATATGGTGTACTTTTTTACAATGAGGACAGATTTTTTTAATCAATCTTTGAGATATTACCATTTTTAATGCACTGGTTATTAAGAATGGTTCTATTCACATATTAATCAATCTTTGAATCGTTGCAGATGCTGAGTTTGTATGGATAGTTGAAAGTACAAGATGTCATGTAAGAGCTGCTTCTATTGATAAAAGAGCTGTTTCTTTATCTCTTATTTCTCAAACCATTATTATATCAGGATCTTGTCTTACGAGACTTCTGAGTCCTGAAGCAAATGTATATCCAATTTCAGGTTTTATTTGAGATTGATTTACGTATTCGATATTGTATTCAACTGGATCTTCAAGAGTTGAAATGTTGTATTCTAAAGGATTAAAATCTTTTAAAATACTAAATAGGGTAGTAGATTTTCATGAACCAGTTGGTCCTGCTACTAAAATAATACCATATTTACTTTTGAGTACATTTTTTACTTTTTCTAAATTGATATCATGAAGTCATATTGAATCAAGGCTTATTAGACTTTCGTCTTGTCTTAAAATTCTCATTACTACTTTTTCTCAAAAAATAGTTGGAAGTGTAGAAACTCTGATATCAATAGTTTCTTTTTCTTTTTCAGAGTTATAAACTATTTTTCCGTCTTGAGGTTTTTTGTTTTCATCAATTTTCACTTTTGCGAGTACTTTTAATCTCGTAACAAGAGTGGAAACATGTTCTAAAGAGATTTTATCATGAATAGTAAAATCTCAGTCTTTTCTGTATCTAATAATTAAAAAATCTTTTGTTGTTTCAATATGAATGTCAGAAACATTATCTTTTATAGCATTATCAAAGAGATCATTGATATAGTTTACTACATCAGGAATCTCTTGTTTTATTTTGATACTGTCAATATGTGTCATACTTTTATTATTATTTTTTATATTTCTCAAGAAGATAGTTGTGTAATTTTTCGTCTATTTTAGTATTTTTTTGTGTATTTGCAACTTCAACTGTATTATTTTCTTTGACAATATCAGTATTTCATACTTGATTATTTTCTGTTTGAGTTTCTGGTATGATTTCTGTCTCAATAATTGTATTCACTTCTTGTGGAGTTTCTTGAGTTTGAGGAGTTATTTCTGGTTGAGTTTCGACAGGTAATTGTGAATCTGTTGCAGTATTTTCAACTTGAATTTCAATTTCTGTAGGGATTTGTTTTGTTTCTGATACATTTGATTTTAAAAATCATCATTGTAAGAAAATTACTCAAGGAATACTTACTGCAAGTATTGATGCAAGTCAAGAAAATAGAACTTTTTTCTTGAGTGATTTTTTTCATTTTTCTTCTCCATCAGCATATCTTTCTAAATTTGTTTTTTCGTTATCCATTTTTCTTTCTGATTTTTTCGTTTCTTCTTTTACTTCTTTTTTTATTTCTTCTATGGGAGTTACAACTTCGGCAACAACTACATCATTAGAGGTATCATTTTCTGAAAAAGAACCTTTATAGTTTCCAAAAATTTCACTTTTTTCTTCTTTTACAATATTACAATTTGTGTCTCCATCTGTAATAGTAAAAACTTCTTCGTGAGTTTCTGGTAATTCTGAAACTTCACTTTGAGCAGTAAGATTTATTTCTTCCTCTTTGCTGATTGAAACAGGAGATTCTATGTTTATTTCTTGTTTTACAATAGTATTTTCAGATTCAATGCTTTTTGAAATTTCAGTAATTTCTTCTTGGTTTTCCTCTTTTAGAGATACATGAGATTTTTTTAAATCTTTCAGTGATATTTTTCTCTTGCTGTTGATTTCAGGAGCTTTTATAGCTTCTACTTTTATTTGAGGGGTAATTTTTTCTTCAACCACCATTTCAATTTTTTCAATATCTGATTTTTGAGTGATTTCAGAATCTGTTTGTGTATTATTTTGTCAGTTTAAAGCTGAAAGGTTTATTTTTTTTATACTCATACTTTTGAAATTAGAAAATTAAGTTCTTGTATAGAGTAACATATTTTTTATCTATTGTCAAAAATACAACCGATTTCCATAAAAATAAAATTTGAAAAAAAATAAAAATGTATACAATAGTGATAATTTTCATTATTTTTAATATATTATGGACCCCGCACTTATAATTATTTTCACTATATTATTCTTACTTTCTGCGTTTTTCTCTGCTTCTGAAATAGCTCTTATGAGTCTTCCAGAACATAAAATAGATTCTCTTCTCAAACAAAATAGATTTTGATCAAAAGCTTTGAGATATTTAAAAGATAGAAATGATAAAGTTCTTATCACTATACTCATATGAAATAATCTTGTAAATGTTTATATTGCTGCCTTAGCAACGCAATTTGCAATTACTGTTTCAAAATCTTCTACTTTTGATGAGGCTCTTATTGTGTGAGCTTCTACTTGAATTATTACATTTTTACTTTTGATGTTTTGAGAAATAGTTCCTAAAAGCTATGCAACTAAAAATGCTGAAAAAATAGCTTTACTCGTAGCTAATTTCTATAAAGGACTTATTATTGTTCTTTCTCCAATTATCTATTTTATGGAAGGAATCATAAAACTTACTACTGGGAAAAGTTCGGTTTCAAAAATTACTGATGAAGAAATAGAAGCTTTTATTGATATGTGAAGAGAAGAGTGAGTTTTTGAAGCTGGGGAACATGAAAAAATTAAAAATATGCTTGAATTTTCTGATATTACTGTAGAAGAAATTATTACTCCAAGAGTGAATATTGATGCTATTGATATTGAAACTACTGTTAATGATGCATTGGATTTTGTTTTGAATCATACCCATTCAAGAATTCCAGTGTTTATAGAAAAAGTTGATAATATTTGATATGTGGTAAATCTAAGATTTTTAGTTCAAGAACAAAAAAAATGAAATGGAAATATCCTACTTTCACAACTAAAAAATCTTGATAAAGCCATAAAAATTCCTTTAAATCATCCAATTGATAAACTTTTAGAAATATTTAAAAATTCTCGTAAACATATGGCAATTGTTTTAGATGAATATGGTTGAGTTGCTTGATTGGTAACTTTAGAGGATATAATAGAAGAAGTGTTTTGAGATATCAGAGATGAATATGATAAGGAAAGAGATGAAATGAGAAAAATTGTTGAAAATAAATATGAAGTTGACCCAAGTTTGATTTTTGAAGATTTGCTAGATGAATTAGGTATTAAATTTGAAAATCTTTGACTTGATGAAAAAGATTATTATGCGACTACTTTGAATTATTTTATTACAGAAGAATTAGAAAGATTTCCAGATAGTTGAGAAATATTAGAAAAAGAGCTTTCTTGAGATTGATTTAAAGATGACAAAATAAAAACATTTTTAGTTTTAAAAATTAAAAATGTTATAGATAATAAAATAGAATCAGTAGAGGTAGAACTTGTTAAAAAAGAACTTTTAGATTAATCGAAAAGTTCTTTTTTTATTTCTTTTCTTCTATCATTATCATGAAATTTGAGCATATTTTCACTGATTATAATTCCATATGGTTTATTGAGTTTTAGGTAACTTTTAAGCGTTTTTGGGAGAAATATTTTTTCTAAAATTGTATTTATGATATCAAGTATTTTTGAATTATTTCAAAAGCTTTTTCAAGAATATTTGATAAAGTTTTTATTTTCTGTAATGATGTTTTCAAAATTTTGTATATCACACCAACTTTGAGATTTAAGAAAATTTGTATAAGTATTATCAAAATCTAAAATTGGTTTGAGATAAATAATCCAAAAATAAAGATAAATATCATTTTCAAGTGCAAAATTTTTAAAATCCATTTCTTTAGTCGTCGCAAAAAAGCTTAAACAAAATCTTTTTTCATGATATTTTCAAGTTTTTCTGACTCAGAGAATTTGAAAAATAAAAGTAGAAAGTATTCTCACGAGCCACATTCTCTTTGGTGAAATAATAATAAAAAGATCAATATCACTTTCATTATTTGATGCAAACATCGAAGTTGAATTTCCTACTCAAATAAATTGTATTCCAGGAATCCATTTGATGTAGGGAATATATTTATAGGTTTTTTCAAAAAGCTCCTTATCAGTTTGAGAAGGAGTGCTTTTTATGTGAAAATTGGATTTAAATTTTTCATGTGCTTCTTGTGAAAAAGTTTGTTTCATAATTTTGAAAATAGAAAGATAGGATTATTTTTTAACTTTTCCATGAGGCGTTCCTTCATGAAATCAAGCTGGAGTTTGTACTCAGATAATTACTTTTTCATAAAAATCATCTAAGTTTTTTGCTCCAACATAAGTCAGACTTGATCTGAGTCCAGTTGAGAATTTATCAATAACATCTCAAACAGATTTGTATCATTCTCTTAAATAAATTTTTGAAGTAGAAATTCATTCTTGAAATAAAGCTTTTTTTGCTTGTTCAAATTCTGATAATTTTGAATTTCTTAAATTTACTGCTTTTCCTGATGCCATTCAGTAATTTTTTTTGTACATAAAACCATCAGCATCATAAAAAATATCTCAAGTTGATTCAAAAGTTCCAGTTAAAATAGTTCCCATCATGATATGGCTTGCTCATGCTGCTGTTGCTAATGCTAAATCTCTTGGTTCTTTGATTCCACCATCAGCAATAACAAAACCTCATAAAGATTTGGCTGTTTTGCTACAATCATAAACCGCACTAAATTGAGGTCTTCATACTCAAGTCATCATACGAGTCGTACACATAGCTCATGGTCAAATTCAAACTTTTACACCATCAGCTCAAGCTTCTATTAAAGCCTTGGTTGCATCAGAAGTTGAAACATTTCAGGCAATGAGACAAATATCATTTCAAAATTCTTTTCTGAAAGATTTTATAGCATCTATCATAGTTTTTTGGTATCCGTGAGCTGTATCTAAAATAAATGTATCCGCTCAAACTTCTATCAATTTTTTAGCTTTTTCTAAAAATGAATTAATTCCAAGAGCAATACAAATATTGAGTTTTCAGTTTTTATCTAAAGTTGGTTTATAAAGTCACATTCTTACTGAATCTTTTTTTGTTAAAATTCAAACCAAAACTCAATTATTATCAATAATAGGAAGTGAAGAAATTCATTTTTGAAGCATAAGATTGTATGCTTCTTCTGGAGTAATATTTTGCTCAGCAGTTATGAGAAAATTTTTATTTATATTTCAAAGAAGAGTAAATTGTTCGTATTTTTCTAAATCTGAGGGAGTGAAAATAGAAATTGGCTTTTTATATTCATCAACTAAAATGACACATTTATGCGCTCTTTTATTGATAATAGAGAGAGCATCTCTTACATATTCATCTTTTTTAACTGTGAGTGGAGTATCAAAAATAGTATTTGCATTTTTCACAAAATGTATGATTTCAATCATTTTTTCAATTTCCATATCTTGAGGAAGCACTCAAATTCATCCATATCTTGCGAGAGTTTCAGCCATTCTTTTCCCAGTAACTGCATTCATATTTGCTGAAATAATGGGAAGAGTGGTATTTAATTTATTTTTTGGCGTAATATCAACATCATGAATTCTTGATTTTCCTTCAAAATATTGTTGAAAAATAAATACATCTTCATACGTTAATTCTTCATTTTGGTAGGTAGAATTTGAGAATTTCATACTCATATTTTTAAAAAATAAAGTTTTGTTTTCAAACAGTTGTTATTATAATAGGAATTAGATTTTTGCAAATTATATTATTTTTAAGCAATGTTTATGAAATATTTATTTTTAATTTTTTCACTATTTTTATTTTCTTGTAACGCTCCTGTTCAAGATACAAATCAAAATAACGAAATACAAACTACTCAAAAAGAAGTAATTCTTGCTTTATGAGATAGTTTAACGGCTTGATATGGTTTGGAAGAAAGTGAAAGTTATCCAAGTAAATTACAAAAAAAATTAGATGATGCTGGATATAATTATGAAGTAATAAATGCTTGAGTTTCATGAGATACTTCAGCAAATATTTTATCAAGAGCGAGTTTGTATTTAGAAAAAAATCCAAGTATTGTGATTTTAGTGGTATGATGAAATGATGGACTCAGATCGCTTTCTACTGTAGATTTACAACAAAATATTTTAAAAATTATTGATACGTTTCCGGATGCTCAAATAGTTTTAGGATGAATGGATATTCCCCAAAATTTCCCAGAAATACAGAGAAATAAATTTAAAAAAGTATATGCTGATATTGCAAAAGAAAGAGAAGATATTTATTTTATGGAATTTTTCTTAGAATGAGTTTGAGGAAAAAAGGAATATAATATTTCTGATATGATTCATCCAAATAGTCAATGATATGATATTATCGTTGCAAATTTAGTACAATTTTTAGAAAAAAATAATGTAATTATTAAATAAAAAATATGATAAAAATAACAAATTTAAAAAAATATTTTCAGGTTGCAAATGAAAAAATAGAAATATTTAAAAATCTCAATTTACAAATTGAATCTGGAGCATTTATTGCTATTATTTGACCATCTGGAAGTGGGAAATCGACTTTTTTAAATTTACTTTCTGGAATTGATAGAAAATTTGAAGGGAGTTTAGAAATTGATGATCAAGATATTTCTGCTTTGAAAGATGATGAAATTACAGAATTTAGAGGAAAAAATTTATCGTATATTTTTCAAAATTTTAAATTAGTAGAAAATCTGACTGTTTGAGAAAATGTTGACCTTATAGTTGAATTAAATAATTTAGAAAGGAATTTTTCAACGGATGAAATTTTAAAAATTGTTGGACTTTCTTCAAAAAAAGATGTGTATGCTTTTCATTTGAGCTGATGAGAATCTCAAAGAGTCGCGATTGCAAGAGCTTTTGTTTGAAAAACAAAAATTCTTCTTGCTGATGAACCAACAGGAGCGTTAGATAGCAAAAATAAAAAAATTATTATGGATTTGATTTTAGAACTTCATAAAAAAATTAAAAATACTATTATCATGATTACTCATGATGATGAAGTAGCAAAATTAGCTCAAGAAATATATAAAGTTTGAGATGGAGATATTATCAAAATTTAAAAAATATTTGCAAAAAATATAAAACACTATATAATGTATAGTGTTTTAATAACTAATATAAAAATATGTATCAAATTATTCCAAAAGAAAAAAGATTTTTTTCTGATATGTGAGAGATGAATTCACATTTTCTTTTTAACTTCGCACATTATTTTGATCCTGAAAATGAATCATTTTGAAATTTAAGAGTATTTAATGATGATTTTTTAAGTGCAAGAAGTGGTTTTCCAATGCATCCGCATAGATATTATGAGATTATGACTATCGTTTTAGAAGGAACGATTACACATAAAGATAGTCTTTGAAATCATCAAAAAATTCATAAAAATGAAGTTCAAGTAACTAATACAGCAACGGGAATTTATCATAGTGAATTTAATGAAGAAAATGAAGATTTAAAACTTTATCAAGTTTGGTTTACTCCACCTGATATGTCTCCAAAACCTATTTATTATACAGCAAAATTCGAAGAAAAAGATTTTGAAAATAATTTATTTACGCTTGGTTCAGGAATAAGTGAAAATGAGAATAAACTTTCAAGTAAACTCAGTGTAAAAAGATGAAAATTTGACGCAGGGAAAAAGATAGAAATAAATTTTCCTAAATATGTATTTTTATATATTACGAGCTGAAAAATCAGAGTAAACGGAAAAGATATTTTAGGTGAAAAATATCAACTCAGAAGTGTTTGAGAAAAACTTGATATTGAATTTTTAGAAAAAAGTGAACTTTTAGTAATTGAGAGTGAGTAAAAATTTGATTTTTAGATTTTTCTCTTACAATCAAATTATGATTATCACTTAACAAAAAAACTTTTATGAAAAAAATCATTGTTATTTGAGCTGGACCTGGATGACTTGCTTCTGCTATGATACTGGCTTCAAAATGATACGATGTAACAGTATACGAAAAACAAGCAAATGTATGAGGAAGGAATAGTCTTTTGCAGTTATGAGAATATAAATTTGATCTTTGACCAACTTTTTTGATGTATCTCCCCGCTTTACAAGATGTATTTGCAAAGTCTGGAAAAAAAGTAGAAGATTATTTGAATATTTTGCAACTGGACCCACTTTATAAACTATCGTATGATTCTGGAAAAGAGTTTCATCCAAGAGCAAAGACAGAGGATACTATCAAGGAACTTGAAAAAGTATTTCCAAATGATGCGAAAAACTATGAAAAATACATACAAAAAGAATGAGAAAAATTTGATGCTCTTTTACCATGTTTTCAAAAACCATATGGGAAATTCACAGATTTATTGCATCCAAGTTTTTTAAAAACCATTCCAAAACTTGATTTACTAAAAAGTTTACTCGGAAGATTAGAAACATATTTTTCTGACGAAGATCTCAGAATCGCTATGACTTTTCAGTCAAAATATTTAGGAATGTCTCCACGGAGATGTCCGGCTTCTTTTACGATTTTATCGTATTTAGAACATAAAATGTGAATTTATCATGTTGAGTGAGGACTCAATAAGATTTCCGAGGCAATGGCAAAAGTAACCCAAGAATATAATGGAAAAATACATTTCAATACTCCAGTAAAAAAAATTATCGTAGAAAATGGAGTTGCTGTCTGAGTAGAGCTTGAAAATGGTGAAAAAGATTTTTGTGATGCACTTATTTTAAACGGAGATTTTTCCTATTCTATGAGACATTTACTTGATAATAGTGAAAGAAAAAGATATACGGACAAAAAAATAGATAAAAAATGATTTTCTTGTTCGACAATACTTTTTTATCTTGGTCTTGATACCATTTATGAAAACTTAAATCATCATAATATTGTATTTAATAAAAATTATAAAAATTTTGTTGAAAAAATTTCTGATTATCAAGATATATCAGATGATTTTAGTTTTTATGTGCATAATCCAAGTGTACTTGATAAAACTTTGGCTCCAGAGTGACATTCGAGTTTATATATTTTAGTTCCAACTCCAAATAACCGTTCAGAGATAAACTGGGAAGATAAAAAAGAAAAAATGCTCGAACAAATATTTGCTACTCTTGAAAAAAGATTCGGAATTACTGATATAAAACAACATATCAAACAAAAACATATTATCACTCCAAATGATTGGGAAGCAGATTATAATGTTCATCTTTGAGCGGTTTTTAATCTTTCTCACAATATTTGACAGATGCTTTATTTTAGACCGCACAATGAATTTGAAGATGTAAAAAATATGTATATAGTTTGAGGAGGAACACATCCTGGAAGCGGACTTCCAACGATTTACGAGTCAGGAATTATTTCAGCAATGATAATAGATAAAAAATAATGTTTATTTAAAAAAAAATCAAAACGAAGTTTTGATTTTTTTTTGCTTTTTCTTACAATGAAATTTCAATATAATTAACAAATTTAAACATGCTCTCAAAAATAACAAAAATTACTTTAAAAACATGAGAAAAATATTTTGTGTTTGTTTTTCTTGCTGTGTTTTTGAGTTTATTTTCTTACATTTTAGGAAATAATATTGTTTTATCAGTAAAAG
>JAUCDK010000003.1:0-53076 GCA_034675265.1 Patescibacteria group bacterium | reverse complement strand
GACACCTATAATTCTTACATTTCATTATGGAGCGAGGGACCAGGTTTGAACTGGCACACCCAAGGGTTGAAGCCTTAGTACACTCACTCTTTTATGTTACCCTCGCAAATTGAATGTGCCATGATTATATAAAAACTTCCGTTTTAGTCAAATTTTTTTTGAAGTTTTTGAGTCCTAGAATGTTTATCTCTTTAAAATTCACATATAAGCCAGTCAAATTGCATCAGCTGCATCGTCAGGTTTTGGGATTTCTGAAAGTCAAAAAAATATCTTTATTGCATTTTGAAGTTGCAGTTTATTTGCTTTTCCATTCCCACAAATAGCAGATTTCAGCTCCAGAGGAGTATATTCCAAAATCTCAATATCTTTTGAAGCAAAACTATACATTATCATTCCCCTAACTTGGGCAACATCAATTCAAGTTTTTACATTCGTAGTAAAAAAAAGCTTTTCAATCACTACTCTATTTGGACTATATTTTTCAATAAGAAAATGTAAATCCTCTGCAATTTCTAAAATTTTTTCTTTCAAAGGAATTTTTGGTAAAGTAGAAATGACTCCATAATCAAGCAAAATCTTTTGATTTCACTTTTTTTCTACTACTGCATATCAAACGGTCGTAGTTCCTGGGTCTATTCCTATTACTATCATTCACAAAAAATATTAAATAATCCCCTAAATGATATAAAAAAAACTTTTTTTCACAAATATTTTGACAAAAAAGAAAAAAGCAATAAAATTGCTATACTTTTTATAGTTTATTATTAACAAAAAACAAAAGTATGAAAACTTTACACATTATTGCTTCTCCAAGAGGAGAAAGATCAAAATCAAGACATTTAGGAGAATTTGTATCAAGTAAATTAGAATGAGAAGTTATAACTCTTGATTTATACGCATCAGAAGTTCCTTATATCACAAATAACATTATTGCTTATAATTATGGATTTTTTGATTATGCGAACTTAAGTGATGCTGAGAAAAAAATTGCTGATGTACAAAAAAAATATATCGAACAATTAAAATCAGTTGATAATATCGTTGTTTCAGCTCCATTATGGAATTTTGGAATGCCTGCAATTTTAAAATGATATATTGATTTAGTAGTAAAAGTTGGAGAAACATTTTCTTCTGAACAAGTAGGATTATTAACAAATATTAAAAATTTCTACATCGTAACAGCAAAAGGTTGAGTATATGCTGGAATGGCTTGGGAAAGTATTGAAACTCTTGAAGCAAATATTAAACAAGCATTTGCTTACATGGGAGTAAATAATCCAAAAATCTTTAGAATAGAATGAGTAAATGCAAAAGATGAAGCAACTCTCAATTCTGAAATAGAAAACATTAAAAGTGAAATTATATAAAAAATAAGTGGTAAAAACCACTTATTTTTTTAAAATTTTTTGTACTTGTAAATTTGTTTGTGAATGTACTGACTCTTTTAAAAATAGTTTTAATTTTTCTACTTCAAACCATAAGAGAGAATAAAAATCTGTTCATTTGAATCCATCAAATTCATATGCTATAGCAAAAAAATAATCTCTTGTTTCTTGAAGTTTTCTTTTTGCTTTTGCTATATTATGTTCTGTAGGATATTTATATGCTTCTGTTGTTCTTAAGTTATCTATTCTATCCCAAAATTTTACCTCTATTGCACAAAGAGCAACTTCTTTTATTTCTTCTATACTGAGTCTAATTCTTAAATTTGGATGAGAAGTAATAGAAAGTGCTTGATTAAAAAATCTATTCAATGCTGGAGTATTTGGTGCAATGATATGCTCATAATTTTTTTCTATAGGAAGCATATGAGAAAAATATTCTTTATTTCTTCTCTCTTTATATTTATGAGATATTTTTTGAAATAACTCCAAAGCAAACCATTGTTCTGGAGTTATTTTTTCAGGATTATATTTTTTTAAATGAAATACTTCATCACTAATTAATCATTTTGAATTAAGGACTCAAGTATCATCTACAATATGCAATAATTCAAAATCATTTTTTGATTGAATCCAAAGTTGTTCAATATTTTTCTCTTCAAGTGTGATATTTTCTGGATTTAAAAATCTTTTTTGTAAATATTCTGATGATAAATAATTTCATTTTTGATTTAAGACATTTGAAGACAGAAGTATACTTTCTTGTTCATTATTTAGAGGAACATATCATTCTGAAGACAAAAAATCTCTTAATGGTCTTTTACTAATAAGCAAAGTTCCAAGAGCAATTTCTACTCAATAATCTTCTTTTAATCATCAAAAAGTTTTATTGGTATCTTCTAATATATCGTGTAAAATAGCCATTAAAACCTTTCTAATTGATGGTTCTTTTGTTGATTGTATAACATACTGCATCACTCTTACTCAGTGATCAAAATATCTTCATCATAGATTTCTATCAATATCTTGAAACTTATATTTTGCTAATTCATACGCTGTAGTAAAAGCTTGAAGTGATTTTTCTATTCTTTCTTCTGATAATCATGATCATTCAAAAATATGCTCTCTGATTTGTTTCCAAAATGTTTCTACTTGTCTTTCGATTGACCAATTTTTAATCTCATTAAACTCAACAAATTTAGGATTTACCGTAATTTGGCCTTGAGAATCGATAGATAAAAAATCTGGAAAAGGTTTCATAAAAAATGAAAAGTATATAAGAGAATATTATACACTTTTCTTTATGAAATCAAATTTTTTTATACTTTTTATGATTTTTTATAGATTAATCTTTAAAACATCTCACTGATAAACCATAAGAACGGCTATTATCATTATTTATAGAAATTCCTGTAGTATGAAAGTAAAGTGCATATGCGCTTGTATTATTTGGAGAAGATGACCAATAATATGCTCTAGCACCTGCTAAATCAATTACGCCACTAGAATTATTACGAGACCCGCTCATAGGTAGTTTGAAAATATTTGAAAAGGTAGTTCAACTATTAGTGTATGCTCACCATACATTAAAAACATTATTCCATTCTTTATTAGTTGGAACATGGTAGTTCAAAGGACATGGTCATCTCATTTTTATTTTATTTTCTAGTATTGAAGCTTGCCAAGTAACAGTAGTTCAAACATCATTCTTAACTCACCAATCATTTGCACTTCCATTATTTAATCATCCTGGTGATTTCCAATCTCAACCATATGCACTATTTCCACTTACCCAAGAAGTATCAGATTTTCAAAATTGGTAATAGTTTCCATACGAAGCAACTGCGGTTCATACAGTTGAAGATCATTCATTTACTGATTTTAATACATATCATGCTTGATTTCACGTACAAGCTACTATATATCCATTTTGAGCCAAATTTTCTGGATTTCAAGATAATGTTGTTCCATTCGAATTTAACTCTCATATTTTATTTCATAGTTCATCTGTATAAATAATTTGCCCGTTTTGAGTACAAACATTTTGTGTTATCATACTTGCAGTGAGTACATAGGTACAACTTTGTTCTAATACCTCTGGTGTTCCTCATGTACAATTATTTGGACTTTGAGTAAGTATTGTTCTTGTTTGTGTATTATTTGGTTGACAAGTTCCCCATGAACTATAGGTAAAATCTGTACATATTCATTTAGGAATAATTTCTATTAACAAATTACTTCCTGGAATTTTTGTAAATTTTTCCAATGTTATTCCTATACTTTCTGAATTATCTTCATCATAAGGTTTTACTAAATTTCCTCAATTATTAATTACAAATTCTGGATTAAAATCTGGATCTGTAAATGCATTTTCAAAATTTTGAGCTCATATTTGAGTAAATATCAAACTAGGAAGATTTATTTTATAATACACTCATCAAGTTGAAAAATTATACCATCAACTATAATTTCATACCACTTTTGAATTATATTTTCATACATAATTTTGGGGGTCAATAATTCACGCATCTGTTTCAAGTACCGTTCAAAGTTGGTAGTAATTTTTATTATTACTCAGTCAATATGTATATTTAAAATCTACTAACGGATCTTTGGGAATCGTATTCATATTTATTGATTGAATAAAATTTGCTCACACATATCATACTTGACTCAAAAGTACTCAACTATAATTTCCACTTCAATAAATGTTATCTGGTTGTGGATAGTTTCAAGTTTTTATTTGATAGAAACTGAGTCATTTTTCTATATTTGAAAATGTAGTAAGTTTATTACTGTCTCTTGCATTTCAAGCATAGCTTCTAAATGAAATAAATGCTATAGTTGCAAGTATGGCTAAAATAGTAATAACTATTATGAGTTCTACAAGTGTAAAAGCGTTTTTATTTTTATGATTTTTTGAGGTTCAATTTGATTGATTCTCATATTTTATATATTTACTTTTCATAATATAAATCCTAACAAATATTTATTTTTTTCAAAAAAAAATGACACCCTATTCCTTTGTGTTAATAGATATGTCTTTTTTATTGAATTCATCCATCAATGGATTGTAATTTTTTGAGGGCTCTTGTCAAGAAAAAATTTTTTTGTGCATTATGTACTGTTTATTTTTTTCCTAAACATACTACGTATTCTTCATGTGAACTATCACGACAAGCAAGAGGTTTATATGTTTTCATATCAGTAAATCTTTTTTTCACTTGCATGACTAAATCATTGAAATCTTCTCATTTGAAAACTTTCAAAATCATATTTCATCCTTTTTTTAAAAATCTATCACTAAATTCACAAATAGCAATATTGAGTTCCACAGAAGCATATTGGTCTACATCAAAAACTCAACTTGTATTTGGAGCAATATCTGAAGTTATAATATCAAATATATGATTTTCAGGTAAAATTTTATCAAGTTCTCAAGTAAGTTTTTCATAATCAAAAATATCACATTCTATTGTTTTTACATTTGGATATCCAAGTGGTTCAATTTTTTTTAAATCCACTCAAACAATTAGATTATCTTTATTAACAATCGCTCTAATTGCTTGCAAAAAACTTCCAGGTGCAGCACCAATATCGATAACTGAAAAGTCAGGTTGTATTAAATCAAATCTTTGTTGGATTTCTAAAAGTTTATATACACTTCTTGCTCTATATCAAGCCTTTTTTGCTTTTTGAAAATATTCATCTTGCACTACATAATTCCCTCTTTGTACTTTCTTTTTTCTATGAAATCCAGTTTTTTGAGATGGTCATTTTTGTCTATTTTCTATTCTATTTTTTTTTGCCATATGTTTATTTTTTTAAAATATAATTGTTATAAAATTCTCAAAAAGAAATATTTTTTTCCCATAAATAGGTTGCGAAATCAATTCATACATATCTCCAATGCCAAGGTTCAACAGCATATCCATCTATTTCTTTTCCTTTTTGATATGAATTATTAAAACCATATTTATGTGCATTTTCTTGCATCCAAGTAAAATATTTTTTTAGGTCTTGTTTTGATAAAAATTCTTTTTCAGTGGTTGCTTCAAACATATCAAAAGCAAGTCATGTTTGATGTTCAGAATATCCTGGTTTTGCACAAAATACATCATTACATCCTCATGATTTAATCCCAACTTGATATCCATAACTTCTATATGCACTAATAACTTTTAATGAAACTCAAAACGTTCTATGAAAATCTTTTGCTAATATTTCTAAATGATTTTTTGCATCTTGCCTCAAAGTTTGATGTCATTTTACATCTTGAAGATATTCTGAGGAAATATTCACTAAGTCTTCCGGTTCATAATCGAGTTTTTGAAAAGCATTTTCAGGAGAAACATATTTTATGAAAGAATTATCTGTAAGAAAATCTTGAGATAAAAATGCTTGCTCTTTTTGAGTCTTTTTTACTTCTTCTTCCAAATCATATTTTTTTTGTTCATCCAAAAGTAAATATTCAAAATCGAGAGGTTCATTTGAAATAAATTGAGTAAAAATATTTTTTAAAGCACTTCAATATGTATCAATAATTCCTGTATGTCAAAATGAGTTAATTTCTATAAATGACTTTTGTCCTGCATAATTATCAAATACTTGTTTTCATTGTGTAAATGGAACTATAAAATCTGCATTTCCATGAATAATCAGTCATGATTGTTGAAATTGTTTTACTGTTTCAGAAGTAACATATGAATTTTTCATAAATACAAATTTTTGAGGTGGTTGTCAAAATAACCATCTTCCTCACATATCATATCTTGAAGCAAATGGAGAAATAAGAATTATTTTTTGAAAATCATTTTGTGCTGCAAAGTCTGTTGCAACAGCAGTTCCAACGCTATATCACCAAATAATTAAATTTTCATTTTGAATATTTTTTTCTTTTTTAATATATTCAAAAAAATCTTTTGAAAATTCTGAAACTAAATCTTTATCAGGAAATCAACTTGACTTTCCATATCACGGATAATCAAATGCAAATACTCAGTAGCCTAAATCATGAATATATTTTAATTCACTATAAAAATATGGTAATGGTCATCCATTTCCATGAAAATAATAAACGACTTCATTTTTTGTTCATGAAAGATAAAGTCCATTTATATTTTTTCCAGATGTTGATGGGATATTTATTTCCTCAAAATCAAGATCTTGCTTTTCATATCAAACTACATCTTGAATATTTACTTCTACTCCGGGAAAGGTTGAAAGTGTTTGTATTTTGTCTGCTTGAAAGAAAAAAAACAAATATGCCCCCAAAAGAAGAATAAAAAGAATGCTGGTTTTTTTGTATTTCATAAGTAAAAAGTTATAGATGTATCATATCGTTTTTAACAGAAAAGTAAACTCTAAGTTGATTTTTATTTTTTTTGTGTAAATTAGTTAAAATTTGCATTTATAAAAACTAAATGGTAGAATCTAGGTAATACCATTTATAATGTCTAAAAAATAGTTTATGTCGATGGATAAAATAAATACGCCTTGAGCAAAACAAGCTCAAAATAATGCTCCTTTTCAGCAAGAAACATGAGTATTTCGTGATGCTGTAAATACATTACTAGAAACACCTCAAAAAATTATTACTCAAGAATTAAAAGATTTAGAAAAAACTGAAAAATGATTTTGTGTACAAGAAGCAACTCTTGATGCTTTTTTTCAAAAATATCCTCACATATCAGCTGATGAATTTAGAAAATTATTTCTTCAATGAACCTATAATAAAAATATATTTATGTGTTCTGCTGAAATAATTGAAAATATTGACTTGAATGAAATTCAACCATGAGATGATATTATTCAATATTTTATACAAAAAATTTCAATTTCAAAAGAAGAATTTATTGAAAAAATAGTTGGGAAAATAGATATTTTAACATTTCCAAATCTTGCACACGAAGATATTGCACAAGGATATTTTTATAATAAATTACAATGACTTTTACCTGGTACAAAGGTAATATTCTGAGATATGCCTGAAATAAGAGAACATATTGGAATCAATCAACTTAATTGTGATAGTGTGGGATTTATAGATTTGATGTGAAATGGACTTTTTAATACTTGTTTACTGAAACTACTCAAAACTCCACCATCTCCTGAAAAACTCCAAGAATTAAATCAATTACTCAGTGAAATAAAAAAAGATGTTTTTATTGGATGAAGTACGTTTAATATTCCTTTTGAATTACCAGAAAATTTTCAACCAGTATCATTGCCTAAAATGCCTATCAATGACAAAGAATTAAAACTTCTTCCAAATGGAGTATTAATAAATAGTATGTGATATCTCAATTCTGCATATTACGCAGAAAAAACAAAGGGTTCTTTTGTAGTTTGAAGTCATAATATTGCAGAACCACTTCATGCTGGAAAATTGACAGTAATTAATAACGATATTACAAATAGATTTAACCATAACTGGCTCGTTTCATATTTTTGAGAAAAATGTGGTTTACTTTTATATATGGAATGAAGTCCTGCTGAAACTCAAGAAAAAATTAATAGTTTTCTTGCTATTCCTGAAGAAGAATTAAAAGAAAGACATAAAAATTTTCAAGAATTATATGTTTCTCAAATCCAACCATTAATTTTTTGAGTAATCTATAAATTTTTGAAAAAAAATCTTGCCACACATATAAAATAAAAACTTTTAAAAGTTTTTATTTTTTTCTTGATTTTCATAAAAATCAATATATCTTAGGATAAATTTATCTTATAAAAATACATACATGCAAACTCTCATTTATATTTATCTCTTTGTATTTTGAACTTTATTTTGAAGTTTTGCTTCAGTAATTATTGATAGAATTAAACATAAAAAATCTTGAATTATTTCTGGAAGAAGTGAGTGTCCAAAATGTAAACATAAACTTTGAATGATTGATTTAGTTCCTATTTTTTCTTTTTTATCAACAGGTTGAAAATGTAGATATTGTAAAGAAAAAATTAGTTTTCTCTATCCTATTTTAGAATTATCAACTGGAATATTATTTATGCTGGTTGGATATTTTTTGATTGATATTTCGCTCTTAGTCACTGGAAATATGGTAGAGTTATATAAATTATGATTTTATCTTTTATTTTCATTTTTTACTATCGTTTATGTATTTTATGATATTTTATACTTAGAAATTCCTGATAGTATTTTATTTTTACTTATCTCAATTACATTTATAACTATTTGACTCCAAAGTGTGATTCCAAATTTTCATATTATTGAAATCCTCCCCTCTTATCAAAGTCAATTCAGTTCGTGAGAACTCTATTCTCTCATAGGAGTTTGAATCTTTATGATAGTAAGTTTTTATTTCATTATGCTCAAATGACTCAAGGAAATTTATGATGTTTTGATTTTATTTTTTATATGAGCAATATTTCTTTTTCTTAAATTTTTCTTGTACATAGATTTTGAACAATCTGCTATTTGAAGTGCTCTGATTGGAAGTTTTTTTGTATTTTTATTTTTATTCTTACAAATACTTGTTTCTGGATGAACTTGGATGTGAGGTGGAGATTTAAGAATTGCTATTTTAATGTGACTTATAGCATGAATAAGCCTAAGTTTTCACTCTGTTCTATCTGCATATTTAGGAGGAAGTATTGTGTGAATTTTGATTATTGCGTATACAAAAACAAGAAATTATTATATTGAACAAAAAAAATTTTTAAACAAAATCAAAAAAATTTTATGACTAAAACCAAGTACAGTAGCACTTGATACAAAAATGCCATTTGGTCCATTTTTGGCTCTTTGAATATATATGGTATTATTTTTTAGTGACACTTTACAAAATATAATAAATTATTTATAAAATATTTTCAAATTTTGTAAATACCATTTGGATTTACAAAAAAAATCGTTTCCTATATAATTGAGCCAAATATTTATTAATATAAAAACAAAAAATGGAACAAAAGAAAATTATTGCTATTAAAGATTTTATCGAATC
Source organism: Patescibacteria group bacterium (assembly GCA_034675265.1). Classification (GTDB taxonomy): domain Bacteria; phylum Patescibacteriota; class Gracilibacteria; order BD1-5; family UBA6164; genus UBA7396. Next base: position 43,730 of record JAUCDK010000003.1, on the reverse strand, counting down.
TGCTGAAAAATCTATCAGAAATGCAAAAAAACTTTTAAGTGAAGTTCTCAAAGAAAATAATGTTGATTTAAATGAACTTTCTCTTGATACTTCTGGACTTTCTGAATACAAAACTGAAGATTCTAAAATAGTTGAATGAGTGTTTACAGGTGAAGAAATGCTTGGAGCTGATGGACATAGATATCCAGTTGCTTCAAATTATGCTTCAAAATCAAAATTAGTTCAATGAGATAAATTAAAACTTACCATTGATGGAAGTGGAAAAATGCTCTACAAACAAATTCAACCTATTGAAAGAGAAACAAAAGTTGGACTTCTTGTAAAAGAAAATGGTAAATTTCAAGTTGTTGCTGAATGAAAAACGTATAATCTTCTTACTGCTGCAGTAACTCACTTTAAATGAGAAATTTGAGATAGTCTGACTGTTATACTTCCACTTTGAAAAGAAGCAACATTTGCTGCTATTGAAGCAGTTATCCCTAAAGAATAACAAAAAAATCCTGAAAATTCAGGATTTTTTTAATTCATTCATTCTTTTACTACTTTCGGATTATTTGCATATTTCAATCATTCTTCTTCTGAAATATATCACATATTAATCAAATCAATAATATCTTTTTCAAGAATTTGCATTCCATCTCTTGATCACATTTGCATTACAGATGGAAGTTGATGTAAATCATTTTCTCTAATTAAATTCACTACTGCCGGAGTACGAGTAAGAATTTCTTTTACCAATTTTACTCCACTTCCATCACTTGCTTTCAAAAGTCTTTGAGAAAAAACGGCAATCAAACTATCTGCTAATTGAAGTCTAATTTGGTTTTGTTGTCCAGACTCAAAACTATCAATTACTCTTGAAATAGTTTGATATGCAGAACGAGTATGAAGTGTTGAAAAAACTAAATGTCCAGTTTCAGCTAAAGTTAAAGCCATTTCAATTTCTTCAGTAGTTCTCATTTCTCAAAACAAAATTACTTGAGGATTTTGTCTCATAGCTCATGCAAGAGCTGTTTTATAATCTGGAACATCCTTTCCAATTTCTTTTTGTTCAACTATTGATTTTCCATGTGGATGAAGATATTCAACAGGATCTTCAATAGTAATAATATGTTTATTATAATTTTGATTTACATGATTTATCATAGCAGCCAAAGTAGTTGATTTTCAACTTCAAGTTGGTCCAGTTACTAAAATAAGTCATTGTCAAAGCTTTGTAATTTCTTTATAAATTGCTGGTAATCATAAATCATCAATCGTTGGAATTTTATTTCCTAAAAGTCTGATAACCACCATATAATTCGACATTTGGAAAGAAACATTTACTCTGAATCTTCTTCCTGAAAATGAAAATGCAAAATCAAGATTTTTATTTTTTACTAAATATTCATGTTGTTTTTCTGTAACAATTGACTGAGCAAACTCCATGGTATCTTTCCAAGTCATAATGTTCAATCATTCATCAATTTTTACAATATCTCATCATATTTTTATCGCTGGATGAGTTCACACAGTAATATACATATCACTTCCTTCATTATCAATCATAACTTGAAGAAGTTGATCTCTTAAAATGTAATCAGGTCTAATAGTTCATTGCATAAGATAGCGTTAAAAATAAAAAGTAGTAAGAGATATTCTTACTACTTATTATATAGAAAAAATTATATTTGAAAACTTTTTCTTTTTAATAGAAATACTCCTAAAGTAAGAACAAATGTTAAGAATAATAATACATTTGTTTTTGCTCCTGTATCTGGAGTTTGAGTAACAGTCATTGCTACATTTTCAATAGATTCACCTGCTGTTTCCATAGTGTTATCTACTGGAACTTCTACTGCTACTGGCATTTCACTTCCAGTTGACATTTCAACTACTGGAGCTTCTACAAAATCTCCACTTACGAAGTCAAATAATGAATTTTCAACTACAATATCTTTATTTTCTAAATCTTTTAAATTTAAAATTAAAATATAATCTGTATTTGGAAGAATTGGATTAGAAAGTTGTACATTTACATTACTTGTATCAAGAAACATATTTGTTGAACTTAATTCTTTAAATACTTTAAATTCATATGTAGTTAAAGCTGTTTCATTATTTAAATATACTTCAATATTTTTTGGATCTTTTACAATAATGTGATTAATTCCTGTTCCTATTGGAGTAATTGAATTTTTAATTTCAGTCATAACATCAGTAAAAGTAAAATCAATACTAGAATCTAAACCTTCTGAAACAGAAATAATACTATAATTTGTTCCAGGAACTAAATCATTTCCTAAAGTAATATCAATTTTTTTTGCGTCATCAGCTGATTTTGTAGCTGAAGTTACTGCAATATCTTCTAAAACTTTAGCATCAGAATCAGCAGAAATACCTGGTAATTGGTTTGCTAATCTTACAACTAATGTAGTATTATCTAAAGTATCAACTCCATCAATTAATGTTGAGGAAATATCTAAATTAGTTGTTGCTGTCACTCAAGTTTGAGTTAAAATAGCCTCTAAATTTAAATCTTCTGAAGCGAATGCTGGAAGAGTTATAGCAGATACTGCAAGCATTGCGAGTATTTTTTTTGCGTTCATAGTAATATGTATTAAAAATATAAATAAGCAAAGAAATTGTAGCATATTTTTTTGTAAAAATCAAAAATTACACTTCTTTTTTTCATTTTTTTAAGAGATGTGCATTTTGATACATATATTCTCATACATCAGAAAAAAGTGAAATTTGCTCTAAAAGAAGCATTTTCCTTAATCCATTTCATATGTCATCTCCTGAGTTAAATATCCTAAATATTTCAAAATATTCTTTATGTTCTCAAAATTGTCTTAAAAATGATATAAAATCTTCTATTTTATATTTATGTGCTTCATTGTGTTCTTTATAAATATCCCATAAAAATGGCTTTTTTGCTCAAATAGCAGCTACTAAACTATTTTCTCATCTTACAATATTATATTGGCAAATATGAAGAAGTTTTTCATATTCCAAAATATTTAAAAATGGCATATTTATAATGTTTTTTCACCCAATAGGATGTTGAAAAACCAAATATATTTTTTGAAAATCTTGTAAAATAGCTTCTCTGATTTGTTCAAAAGTTTCTCTATAGCAAAATACCGAAACCCAATCTTTTTTTAAAATATCTTCTGCTAAATGAGGAAATAATTCTTTTTTATAATGCTCTATTCCCTTTTTTTCTAATTCTTTTGAAAATATTTCTATTTGAGGTGAAATTATCACTCAACCTCACTCTGGTAAAAGAGATGGAATATAATGTGTTACCTGCACATTTTTTGATTGATATGAAGTATTATGAAGATTTTTTACTCCATCGTGCATAAGAAAATATGAAAAATTTATCAATTTTATATCATAAGAAAAACTATGTAGATATTCAAAATTTATTTTTCTGTCAAAAAAATTATATATAATTTGTGATGGTTTCTCTTTTTCAAAATCTTTTAAATCATAATAGGTAAGATTTTGAATTTCAAGATTTCCTTTTAGTTTTAAAAACAATTCTTTGTCATCACAAAAAAAACGAATTTGTAAATTTTTATCATTATAAAGCAAAGAAATAGCAAGATGAAAAGCAAATCCTGCATCTCAAAAGTTATCAATAATAGTGGTGAGAAAATCTATTTGGTGCATACATTAAAACTTATCTTGTAACATATTTCTAAACCATAATTTTTCTCCAAAAAGATAGGTTAAATCATAGTGACTTCTTTCAATACTTACTCATCTTTCAATATAATTTTGATTTACCTCTCAAGCATCAACCGTTTCTGCAATCGTTTTAATTTTTTCATTATAACTTCTTCCACGAGTTGGAAATTTTACTGTTTCAATATTTGGAAATTTTGAGAAAAATAAATAACTATATAAATTTAAATTATCTCATTTTGCATAAAATAATCCTGTTTCTAAAGCCTTTAATTTAGGTTCTCATCAAACTTGTTTTATCTTTGAGAAAAAATATTGCATTCCTGTTTTTATAGATTTTTCAAGCTCTTCTCTTAAATTCAATAAATCAATTTTTTCCTTTTCATCAGAAATAATATAATTTTGTAAAATATAAGTCAGTCATTTAAAATAAATAATAATTTTTTTATTTTTATCACTATTCGCTCATGAAATAGCATCAAAAAATAAATCTACTCTATTTTTTGAGATTTTATAAATAGAAAATAATTCTTTTTTCAAGAAATCCATATCTTCAAATCCAAGCTCAATTTTTGTTAAAATATCTGAAATTTTATCAAAAATATCTTCAAAATCATCATCAAACATACCAATTTTATCTAAATCTGATAAAGAATTAGATAAAATAACTTTCTTAAAATCAGCTCTAAATTTTTTCTTAAAAATGAGATCATTCACAACTACCGTACAAATATCTCTTGCTCAATATTTATGTTCTGCATAACAAAGCCCATTATTGTATCTACAAAAATCCCCTTCTCCAAAAACTTCAAATTTTGTTTCAGGAAAAGTCGTTACAATATTTTCTATTTCTCTAAGAGTAATTTCACGAGATAAAATCACTTTATTGATAGTATAATTTTCCAAGAAAAATCTAATTGCTTCTGTATTATATACAGCCATAATAGTAGAAATATTTATTTTTCATTTATAATTTATTTCTTTCAAATACTCTAAAACACTTACATTTCCACAAATAATTCCATCAATTCAAAGCTCAATAAATTCCTCAATCATTTTTTGAATATATGGGAAAGTAATATCGGTATAATACCAAGCATTTAAATTGATAAAAAGTTCAAAACCATGTTTATGAACTTCTTGAACAACTAATTTTAAACTTTCATAATCAGTAATTTGTTCGTGTTCAGCAAATCTTCCATTTGGAGAAACTTCAAAACCAAATTTTTCATACCAATATGGTGGATTATATCCAGTAAAAAATTCATTAGCTCATCATAAAACTAATTCAGAAACATATCTTTCTACATCTTTTGCATTTTTTCCTTTGGTAGAAAATCAAAGTCACACAATTTTTTTGAACATAATGTATAGTGAAAATCTATTTTTTTTATTATATAGATAAAAAATATCTTATCAAATAAAATTATTATCTTGTATATTCTCTTGCACTATCATCAAATGGATCGAGATGAATAGACACAATCGCATCAGGAATAATATTTCTAATTTTATGTTCTATTTTATCAGAAATACTATGAGCATTGAGTAAAGTAATATTTTGATTAAAAACTAAATGAAAATCTACAAAAATATCATTCCCCGATTTTCTTGTTTTTAAAAAATGATATCAAGTAATTTGTTTATCCGTTGTTTCTATAATTTTTATAATTTGTTGAATCAAATCATCTTCTATTTTTCTATCCATCAACATATGATATCACTCTTCAATAATTCCCTTACTTGAAAGCAAAATATATCCTCAAATTAAAATTCAAATCACCGTATCCAAGATATAAAATCATGTTATTTTTATCAAAATCAGACCTCAAATAATTCAAAAATTGGTAAATAAATCTGTTTTATAATGCAATATATCAGCTTTCAAAGTCAAATGATTTACCTCTTTAGAAACTTTCGTAAGATAAAAAACAAGTCCTCCAGTAACACAAATAGAAACAAGCATCATATACAAAGAAACATCTACTTGAGAAATATATGATTGAGAAAGAATCTTTTCAATAGCAAGATAAATAACCATAATTCATGAAAATCATACAATAGCTCATTCTAAAACAGCTCCAACTCATTGAATTTTTCCTTGTCAATAATTATAATTTTCATCGAATTTTTTCTCACTCTTTTTTAAAATATACAAATTAAAAAGGGAAACAAAAAAATCAAGAAGTGAATCAAGTGCAGAAGACAAAACAGATAAACTTCCTGTTAAAATTCAAGTAGTAAATTTAATAATTGCCAAAAATATGGCTGTTATATTTGCAAGTATAATTGCTTTTTTGACTTTATTCATAATAATTTTATTTAAAATTTTTTTATAGTATATGGAACTTAATTTTTTGTGCAAAAAATAAAAACCTAAAAATAGGTTTTTTATTTTATTAGAAGTACACTTTGTTATTTAAGCTTCTGTATGTTTCTCTAATGATAGCTTTTTCTCTTGTTTTTCTAGCACTTAAATCTCTTACAGCATATCTTTCTGCTTTTAATTTGTTAGCGATTCTTGATTGGAAAAAAAGTTTTTTATATCTAAGAATAAGTTTATCGTTAGTTTCTCATTCATTTCTAACTGCGTAAATCATTTTTCTATCTCCCTAAGATAGTTAATATTAAAGTAGTCCTATTTTATTTAAAATTTAAATTTGTCAAATTAAAACTCTTCCATACAATACAAAAAATACTTAATAACTTTAAAAAATGAAACAAGATAGACTCAAAAAAATGAATTCAATGCTCAAAGAAATTGTTTGAAATTGTATTATGGAGCAAACACTTGAAATACAAAGCGAATTTTGACTGATTACAGTAAATGATGTAGAACTTGCTTCTGATATGTCTTATTTAGATGTATTTGTAAGTTCATTAAAAAACGGTGAAAAACTTTGTAAAACCCTTGCAAATTACGCACAATTAGTAAAGGAAGCAATTAATAACAATATTACTCTTAGAAAAACTCCTATAGTAAGATTTCGCTATAGCAATGAAATGGAATTTTCGACTCAATTAATAAGTAAAATTAATTCTCTAGAAACTGAATAATTATGAAAAGTATACAAAAAATTATTGAAAAATATAAAAGTTTTTTCTCTGATAAAAAATTCAGAAAGAATATAAAAAGAGAAAAAAGTAAACTGTATGTTCAAAATGATACTTCACCAAAATTTAAATCAAAAAGAAATAAGTATAAATTATTTACCTCAAAATTAGAGTTTGAAAACACTTTTTGAGATATAAAAAAGTTAAATATTTATTATTATTTGATTTGAATATTTTTATTTTGAGCCAGTTTATATATTTTATTTTTTTCTCACTATTTCTCTATAAAAAGTATTGATGTAATTAGAGAAGATGAGCTAATTAATATCGATTTATCATACAGATCTTTAGAAAGATACAGATATAGACCCATTTTATTTAGCGATAAGAATGAAATGAAACAAAGTCTTTTATCTCATCAACCAAACATAAAAGAAATTTATATTAGAAAAATTTTACCAGATAATATAAAAATCATTTTACAAAGTTATGAGGCAATATTTTGATTTGATTATGAAAACAAATTTTATGAAATCACCAGCAATGGAGTAATGATTCCATCAAAAGCAAAAGAAAACACTCAAATGATTCAAATAAAATGACTCAATAATATAGGAATTGTTGATTATAAAAAAGTATTTAAAGAAGAATATCTCAAAAAAATAAAAACAATTATAGATTTAGTACATCAAAATAGTTCTTTTGTAAGTGTTGGTGAAATTATTTATTATATGAAAGAATGAGAACTTCATATTATAGATCAAAATGGTACAAGAATTATTTTTGATCTCAATAAAGAAGAAAATGTTCAAATAGAAAAATTAAATATTTTTAATAAAAACTATGCATCTACTGTAAAAGTTTGAATCGTTTATATTGATCTGAGAATTAATGAAAAAATTATATATTGTGCAAAAGATAGCGAATTTCAATGCAATCAAAATATGAAAAGCATATATGATTAAAAAAGACTAGAAAATTTCTAGTCTTTTTTTTGTATTTGAAGTTGTTTTTTTATCCCAACAATGAGTCATTTTTCAGAAGCATCTTTGAAATAAAGCATATCTACCAATTTAGTAATAATTAAAAATAATCCTCTTCCTCTAATTCAAGTATGATTTTCAAATCATTTTTCTAATCTTTGATTTCTTAGTTCTTCCATTTCTAATGCTGTTTTTGCTTGAGTTCAACTTCAACAATCTTGTACTTCAATATTTATAAACACTTCGTCTCAAATAATTTCTGAAAAAAACCTCAATACGTTCATATCTCATTGTTTACTCCCATATTCAATCGCATTATTATTGAGTTCATCAATAATAAGTACAAATCTATTTTTCCAAATAGAATCTACACCTAAAAATTCAAAAATTAAAAGCAAAAAATCTCTTAAACTTTTTGAGTTTTTAAAATCAGATCTAAATAAAAATGAAACATCAAAAGAGTTTTCACTATAAAGCGAAGATATATAATCAAGATTTATGGTATCGACAGAGATATCGTCTATAAATATTTCTTTCATTGATGTATAGTTATATAAAAAATATCTTATCTATTATAACAATTATTTCAAAAAAAATCAAATAAAAAATACCTCTTTCGAGGTATTTTTTACTTTTTTTAATTATCTAACATTTTCTTTTAAAGTTTTACCAGCTCTAAAAACAGGAGTTTTCATAGCAGGAATAGAAATTTTAGCTCCAGTTCTTGGATTTACTCAATTTCTAGCAGCTCTTTTTGATACTTTAAATGCACCAAAACCAGTAATATTTACTTCTCTTCCAGCTTTTAATTCAGCAGTAACTACATCAACGATAGTATTTAAAGCTTTATTAACAGCATCTTGAGATAAACCTGCAGCAGATGCAACTGCTTTTATAAAGTCTTGTTTTTTCATAACAAAAAAGTTATTAATAAAATAAACATAAGCATTCTAGCAAGTTTAAAACAAATTGCAAATTTTTTTTTACTTTTTTCGCTTTAAATAAAGGAAGATAAATAAAAAATGGCGTTTAAAAGCCATTTTTTTAATTTGAAAATATTGAGTATTTTAGTAAATTTAAGTACTCCGAACTGTTTACACTCACCTTTAAGTTTTGCTTATATCCCCCAACTTCTCAGGTTCCAATAATTTCTGAGGTTTCTTTTGTTAAATATTCTCCTGATTTTAAAGATTTTAGATTATATTTTACAGTATCATTACTAGTATTATGTAAAATGAGATAATTATGCTGATTACTCGAAACTTCAAGAAAATCTCAAATTTTTTTCTGTGTATATGATACTCATTGAGCTCAAAGTGTTTTATAATTTCCTTGGGTTGTATTAGTAAAATTCCCTACTCATGAAATTCAAGAAGTTTCTCCAATAATATTCCAAACTATTTCATTTACTCATGAAAGCTGAATTTGAGTTACTTTTTTTAAATTTCCTGCCTGATCATAATAAAACAGTGGAATAATTTCAAATTTTCAAGATTCAAGCTCTTTATCCATAATTTCTCATCCAGTTGCATCTAAATCAAATGAAATAAATACATCTTTTGTAAAATTATATAATTCATTATCTCTAAAAAGTGCTTTTGAAAGTGGTTGAGAAGTCGTAAGAGTTTCACTATATGAATAATTATATTTTTTTGCTTTTAAAAGTGCTATTTCAATAGATCCTTCAGCTCAAGCAAATGCTTTTAAATAATATTCCATAGCTTTTGTATCTTTATTTTCACTTAAAACCAACATAAAGACTCCTGATGTAAGCACCAACATAAATCCTACCATCAAGATAGAGAGAATGACAGAATATCCAGATTTATTATTTTTCATTTGTAAGTAGTAAATAATAAAATATTAATAATCATTATATAATCTTTCAGACAAAGTTGTTTGAAGAATGAGTTTATTATCTTTAATCAAAGAAGATTTTATTCATTTCTTATTTGAAGGTTGTAATTCAAGATGAAGTGTTACTTTATTCATTCCATCACGAGCAACATAAAATGTCAAATTTTTAAAATCTACCCAACTATTTGATAATTGTGTTACTACATTTCCACTATTTTTTATAATAAAACATTGTGTTTGTTCATTACATTCTTCATAATTTGTAACTTTAATCCATTGTTCTAAATCAAGTTTAGCAAGGTAATAACGATTATTTCAAATACATAATGTCGTTCCTGATAAATATGTTTTTTCAGGAAATCTACATTCTCCTAAACCAGTAGATGAACTAATTTGTAATGATTTTCCTTGTTTTCTTACATCTTCAGCAATAGTTTCTACAATATTTTTTACATTTTCTTGCATGGCTCTTGATATATCAGTTTTGTTGTTTAAATCTGCTGATAAAGCAAAAATCATAAATACTGAAATCATAATAATAGAAAGTATAGAAACTGATACAATAAGTTCTATCAAGGTAAATCATGTATTATTTTTTTTCATAATAAATGAATAGTTAGAAGATAATTTTTATTGTCTTAAGAAATCTGTCAGTATAGTATCAAGTTGTATTTCGTGATATCATCTATTGTACCAAATAACTTTTGAGGTTAATTTTAATGCATTTTCTAATTTTTTTGTTTCTCCATTTTCTACATATGTTACATCTTCAAATGTTACGTATCTATAAAAATATGTTGGAGGATTACTCGTTCTACAATCATATGTATACATTTTTTGCGAATTGAAACATAATTGATATTCTTTCATTTTGGTTGTTAATTGTGATTTTCATTCTCAAAAATTATCAATTTTAGTAAAAGAAATATTTTGTGGTAATGTGTTATAAAAATCATTTTCTACTTTATAATACACTCCTGTTTGAAAAAGATTATTTACGTCTCCTCCTGGAAGTTTGTTCCATTTAAAAAGATTTTTATAATTACTATCTCTCACATTTCTCACAGTTTCTATCGATTCTCTTGCTAAGTTCGTAGCAATAATAGAATTTTTTGAATAATCATTGAGTTGAAGAGTTGATAATATAAGTGCATATATCCCAACTAATCAAAGAGTAAATATAAAAATTCAGATGAGTATTTCTATAATAGAAAATCAAGCATTATTTTTTTTCATAATTTTTTAATAATCAACTACATTCGTATTTTTAAAATATTGTAAATTTCTTTTAAATGGAAAATTTTGTATTCATTTATAAGAAAGTGGAAAATCAAGTATATCTCAAGAATAATCTTGTTTTTCTCCAGATTCATCAAAATAATAAATCGTTGGAATTCCATAAATAGATGAAAAATGAATCATAATTTTATTGTGTCCTGAAATTTTATCTATTTCTACTCAATCTTGTAATTTTTTTTCTTTAATAATATTTGCCTGAGAAAGTGTAATTCAAGAATTAAAATTATATCCATAATACTTTACAATATTTTTATCATTCACATCAAAAAAAACTCAAATAGATTGATTTACTTTATTTTTATCATATCCATTAATTGCCATATTTCTTGCTTCATTGATACTTTGAGAAACTTCTTTTAAAGACAATTTCACTTTTGCAATATTTTGATATGTTGCATAATTTACATATGTCATCATAGTCAAAATAAGAAAAATAGTTATAGAAATTAATAATTCTATTAAAGTAAATCATTTTGAGTTTATATATTTCATAAAATTTTTTTGATTTAATAAGTATTATCCTATTGATTGAGTTAATTTTAATATAGCTCCAAAAATAGCAAATGCAAACCATAATACAAATATTCAGGCTACAAAAATAGCAATTGGTTCTATCCATTTTGTAAGATTTCAAAGTGCATAATTTACTTCTCTTGTATATTGTTCATTGAGTTTTTTACACACTTTATCAAGAGACGCTGTTTTTTCTCATACAGATAAAAGTTGTACAAAATCTGAAGGAAAATATTCATTAGCAACATCAGCTTCTAAAATAGAATCTACTATTTTTTTTCCGCTTCCAACTCTAAGAGAAATATCATTATATAATTCCTCATACATAATATTATTTGAAGATTTTCCAACTAAAATAATTGATTTTACTACTGGAATCCCTGCATTCATTAAAACTCATAAAATAGATGATGACGATGCTATAATATAATTTTTGTACACTTCTCAAATAAGTGGAATTTTCAAATATAGATTATCCAAAAATTTTTTTCCAGAATCTGTTGATTTATATCATACAAATAAAAGAACCGAAGTTAAGAAAAATAATATAAGTAAAATAAAGTTATTCGTTACGAAATTACTTGTTGCAATTAAAGCTGTTGTTGCAAATGGTTTTTCTGCTCCTGCTTCTTCAATTAATGGAATAAGAGCTGGAACTACATATGTCATTACGATTAATACAGCTACTACTAAAAATAATATAATAATAAGCGGATATGTAAGTGATGATTTAATAGTTTGTCTTAGTTCATATAATTTTTTTGACTCAATTGCAAGAGTCGATAAAGCTCCTATCAAAGTTCAAGATTTTTCTCATGCTTCAACAATAGAATACTCTTGAGAAGAAAATACATCTGGCATTTTTTTCATTGCTTTATTTAAACTATCTCCAGATGAAATAAATACAAGCAGTTCTCCTATTTTATCTTTAAAATATTGATTTTTAATTTTTTTGCTTACTGAATCAAGTGCAGAAGTAATAGTTACTCCCCCATCAAGCATAATAGATAAATATTCATAAAAATTAAATTTATCTACTAAACTGATTTTTTTGAAGAAGTAATATTGTTTTTGTTCTTCTTTTTTTTCACTGTTTTGATTTAACGTATCATTCATAATAATGAAATATTAGTAATATTATTTATATAGAACCTTAAGAGGTATAGTTACTGTAAACGGTCCTGTTGTATTTCCAAGAGGATAATTAAATTCATGAATAAATAAATTATATTTTTGTGAATTTTGTAAAAAAGTAATCATATCTAATATATCCTTTTCTGTTGCAAACACTGCGTCTACATCAATTTTAGCTTCTTGAAAACCAAATTCATTATACGTTCCTGGAGAAAGTGTAATTGATTGAATTTGAAGTTTAGTTGGATTTGTATTTGCATATGTATAAAAATATTCAACTAATTCATCTTCTGAAAATTCTGATAAAAATTTATCAAAATTAATGTCTGTTACTTGACCTGAATCAATATCAGATTTAATTTTTGAAACTCTTTCATATTCAGTATTTTTATCTTTTAATTGTTGTAGTAATGCTTCTTTTTGAGTATTATTTTGAGTAATTTGAGTGTAGACATTTTTTGTAAATAAAAACACAACAAAAACACTTAAAAGTAAAAATAAATACGTAAGAAATTTATATTTTGAGTTATTATTCATATTATATTTATAAAGAAATAAATTATTTTACCTTAAATTTTACTGGAAAACTTAAAGAATCTTGTCCTTGAAAAGAATTTACAAATCATAAAGAAAAAATATGATCGTCTTTTTTTCTAAAATATTCTAAAAATTTTGCTGTTTTTACAGAAGCTAAACTCACAGCATCATTTTGTGCTGTTACTTGAGAAATAATTTCTCCATCTGAATATGAAAATCCCTCAAATATTACTCTATTTGTTCTTCATAATTCTTTTACTGTATTTATAAATAAAGGAATATTAGAAAGAGCTTTATATTTTTCAAGATACGATCTATTTGATTGAATTAATGTGAAAAGTTTTACTTTTTCATCTTCATTAACTTTTTTAATAGATTCCTCTAAATTTGCTACTTGCGTTTGAGTAGAATTTATTTTTGAAACTATTGTCATATTATAAAAATAAAGTCAAATAGTGATAAATAATACAAAAACAAATAGAATTATTGATAAATTCATTGATTTGTACACTTTTGAATCATTTTTATATTCATTTGTTGTAACCATACAATATATGTTAATAATAAATTACATACTGCTATATTAACATATATTAAAAAAAAATGCAAAAAATTGCATTTTTCTTGAAAATTAATTTACAACTACACCAATAATCCATGTAACAATTGCATATGATAACCAAATAATTACGATTCACACTAACACTGAAACAATAGTTGTTTTTGATTTTCAAACTTCATCCTCATTCCCTGCTGATGTCAAAATTTTAAATCAAGCATAAATGATATATAAAACAGAAACTATAGTGATAAAAGTAAGTAAATATTTTACTAAATCTTGTACATATTGAGAAGCTGTTCTGTTTTTTTCTATGTCATTAATATCTTTTTTCACTAATTCTGTTCCTTTTTCTAATGAACATTCTCCATCCTGACAATAAATAATCTTTGAAGTATCTTTAAAAATACTCAAAGCTGATGATTCATTTACAAAAGCAGAAAAAATTGAAATACAAGCAAAAAATGCAATTAAAAATCTCATAGATATTACAATTAGAAATAAATTTCAAACATATTATATAGATTTTTTAAAAAAATGAAAAATTATTCTTTATAAAAAATATAGGTTAAATAAAAGTACCCTCAAATAATATATAAAAACACAAAAAACATTAAATCAAATGTCAAAAATATATCAAATAATGCATGAAGTAAAAAAGATATAAAAAATCAAATTCCTAATGTTTTTATAAAGTAAAAATTGTATTTATTTTTCATACTTAAATACAATTTGCTGAAATAATACGCAAAAATACTACTACATAAAATATGAAGAAATACAGAAAAAATATTCCTCAAAAAATATGTCGACATCAATTGTTGTCCAAATCAATAAGTATGATATAAAGAATAAAAATACAAAATATTTTCTATAAATGCAAATCCAAGTGCTATAAAAATAGCTGAAATAACTCAATGTTTTGCTGATAAAAGAGAAAAGTTTTTTTCATAAGAAAAAAACAAAAATTTTGAAAGTTCTTCTAAAATACCAATCAATAAATAATAAAAAATAACTAATTTGACTGAATTAAAAACAATATCTCAAAAAGAAATAGAAAGTTCAGTTTCTATTTGCAAAAAATCAATATTTAAAAATGCGCTATTTACTGCATAAAATAAGAGTGAAATCAACACAAAATAAAAAGAAAAAATTCAAAATCTCGTAACATAGAGTTGTAATTTTTCTTTTGAAATAGGCGTTAAATAAAAAAGTACAAACGGAATAAAAGAGAAAAAAGCAAACAAAATAATAAATGATAAAAATACCTGAAAAATACTTCCCTCCATAGCAAATTGATGTACTACTCAGAAAATATTCATCATTTGAAATCAAAAACTATCCGCAATTTCTCATAAAAATAATACTGGAAAAACAGAAATTCATCATGCTAAAATTCACATAAAAAATCTTTTTCTGTTAAACGTATCACTATCAATATATCAAAAAAAATATCCCCAAAGCAAAATTGGAATAAATGCTACAAAACTGAGAATGAAAATAAAAAAAATATTTTCTAGCATAATTAATCTTTATATATCTTATAATTTCAAAATTTTACATAATTTTCTCATCATTTTGTATTTTTAGAAAAAAGATATTTTGCGAGTAAAATATTTATTCCAAAAAATAACAATAATCCTCAAATCATATATGCAATAATTTGGGGATATGCAATAATAATAACTCCTGAAACTACTAATATAATTCAAAAAACTGGCATTTTGTTATTGATTAAAAATTAAACTATAGTGAAACTTCTATTTTCGCTCATAATTTTTGTAACTTTTGTACAAAATTTTCATATCATCTCTCGATATATTCAATATTCATAACTTTTGTTTCTCATTCTGCGATAAGTCCTGCAATTACCATAGCTGCTCCAGCTCTTAAATCCCAAGATGTAACTTGAGCTCATTTTAAATTCATTTTTCCAAAAATAAGCGCTTCATGTGGATTTAAAATAGCAGTATGTCCTCTCATTTTATCAAGTTCCACCAAAAAATTTAGTCTTCCTTCAAATAAAACTTCATGAATTCTTGAAGTTCATTCTGCTTGTGTCATTAAAACTGCAAATGGAGATCAAATATCTGTTGGAAACCCTGGAAAAATATTTGTTTGAATAGAAACATTTTTCAAATTTTTACTTCTAAAGACTCTTAAAGTATCATTTCATAAATCTTCTAATTGCACTCAAGCTTCTTTTAATTTTGCAATGAAACTGTATAAATCATCTATTCTTGCATTTTTAATGTCAATATATTCTTTTGAAGCAAGTGCTCCAAGCACCATAAAAGTACCTGATTCGATATAATCAGAAATAACTTCATAAGTTAATTCTTTTTTTAGTTCTGCGACTCAAGTAACAATAATTTTATGATTATATCTAATTTTTATGTCTGCTCAAGCTTCTCTTAAAAATCAAATTAAATTCATTACGTGTGGTTCAATAGCAGAAAGTTCAATCGTTGTTACCCCTGGTCTTAAAACATTGGCAACAATTAAATTTTCTGTTGAAGTAACTCAAAATCAAGCATTAATAGTGATATCTCCTGAATTTGGTTTTCCAGTAATATCTACTCATTTTTCAGTAGTTACATAATCATATCAAATCGCTTTTAATCCATTTAAATGGGCATCAATTGGTCTTTTTCAAATACTACATCCTCCAGGAAAAGGAATAGAAATATTTCCAAAATAATGTAAAATTGGACTTAAAAGTAAAATAGATGCTCTAATTTTTTTAATCATTTCCACATCCATTTTTGAAATATCCAAATGTGTCGTATCTAAAAATAATGTATTTTCTTGAAATGAATATTCCACTCAAATAGTAGAAATAATTTCTAAAAATGTCATAACATCTCCTATACGAGGTACATTTTTAAGAGTAATTTTTCCTCTTACTAATAATGTTGCTGCTAAAATAGGAAGTGCTGCATTTTTACTTCCACTCACAATTACTTCCCCACTTAAATCTTTTGACGTGTTTATTTTATACATTTTTGTTTCTATAAAAAAATAAATGTTTTGCTCTCTCACAAAACTCTCTTTCTATCTTTTTTTATTATAATCTTTTCTCAAAAATTGCAATATAGTTTTAAAAGCAAAAAAAATATTCTATTTTTTATACAAATATCCCAATTTTATCAAAAAAGTATCCATAAAAAATTGCAAAAAAAATATTTTTTATTATATTGCTTGATGTAAATAACTTTCTAATATATCTTATTACATTAAGTTACGATTATCCTTTAATTGATAAATTTTTATGTTTCATTTTGATGTAAAAAATTACCAAACAGACCTTTGAGAAAACACAACTATAGGAAAAAATATCCAAATTGATGAAAACTTGAATTGTTTTGTTATTATTGATAGCTCAAATAAAAAAATTGTCACTCCACTTCTCAATAAAATAGTGGATTATCTTCTTGATACTATAAATATAAAAGATACTTATAATACTCTTTCTGTGAGTCTTGAAAGTATTAATTTTTTTATAAAAACTCTCAAAGACAAAGAAAATAATTTAGAAAATTTAAATATTATTATCTGACTTTTAGAAAAAAGTAATCTTCATTTTGCAAAAATTTGAAAATGAAGCTGTTTCCTTGTAAATCAAAAAAAAGAAGTGATGGAAATCAGTGATAAAAATGATAAAGCGACTACTTTTGATTACATATCAAGCTGAAAAATCACCTATTGAGAAATGGTAATATTTGCAAGTCAAAGTTTAGGAGAATACCTTACAAATAGCGATTGGCAAGATATTTCAAAACTTGATGATATATCGAAAGTAAATGATAATATTGTAAATATTCTTCAAGATGAGAAAGTACAATCAAATATATCTATTGCCTGAATATTATCAGATTATGTTGCAACTGGGAAAAGTGTAAATCGCAACCTTGAAAAAGCAAAAAATATTTTCTACAAAGCTTTAGATAACAATTTTTCAAAGAAATTTATAGCTTTTTCAATGATTATAAAAGATAAAATTGAAGCGAGAGGAAAAATTGTAAAAAATATTATTTTCTTTAGTTGAATTATTATTTCTACTTTCATATTATTTTCTATTATTTCAGGAATTTTAG
Organism: Patescibacteria group bacterium; assembly: GCA_034675265.1. Lineage (GTDB taxonomy): Bacteria > Patescibacteriota > Gracilibacteria > BD1-5 > UBA6164 > UBA7396. The sequence continues at coordinate 26,022 of JAUCDK010000003.1, read as the reverse complement.
GAAAAAGTATTGAAAATTCAAAAACAACCGAATATAAAAATAATCTTATTCAAGCAAGAGAATATATCCGTCTTGCAAATCAAAACTTAGCAAATAAAGAAGTATTTGAATTAAATATCTCAAAAGCTGAAGAATTAGTTGCAAAAGTATGAACAGAACAATTATTTCTCAACGATGTACAAAATATTTATGATGATATTTCAATTATCAAAAAACAATTTAATGGTATAGAAGTATTTGAATGAAACACTTCAAATCTTATCTTCAAATGAAACTTTGATGATGGAATAAAATTAATTGAAGTAAATAAAAAACTCTACGTAATTGGGAAAAGTTCTATTTATGGACCAATTATTTCTGGACAAGATATTAAAAATAATATTTTTACAGAGCTTGAAGTTGATGATGAATTTTTAGATGGAGTAAGTGCTGGTGATGATATTATTCTCACAACAAAAAAACAAAGAGTAGTAAAATTTGCAAAAGATTCAAAATTTAATTATATCAATGTAGTTTGACAAACAACTTGGCAATGAAGTCCATTCATTGAGACATATAATAATAATATTTATATGACAAATTCAAGCCAAAACCAAGTATTTAGACATTCTCCAAGTTCTGGATCATATACTTCTGGAGTTCCATATTTAAATGATGAAGATTCTAAAAATTTAACAAAAATAGTTTCTGTTTGAATTGATGGTTGAATTTATATGTTGAAAGATGATGGAAAATTATTTAAATTCTTCTCTTCTCCAAAATATAGATTAGAAAGTATTGTATTAAACAAACTTCCTCAAAACTACAGTGTTGCAAATACAAATGTAAAACTTATTGTAAGAAACAATCTCAATTATATCTATATGTTTTTAAATGATAAAGTATGGATTTTTGAACCAAATACAAAAGTATTTACTGATACAAAAAGTTTAACTTATAGAGGACAAATAGAATGAAAAGTAGAAAACATTTTAGGATTCTATGTTCCAAGAGATGGAGAGCTTAATGTACTTACAAAAAGTGGAATTTATAAAATCAATTTTGAAATAAAAGAAGAAAAACTTATTATTAGATAAAAAAAACTTTGGGAAATCCCAAAGTTTTTTTATGTTCTAAATGTATTTTTTTCAATAAATTCATCAACTTCTTTTTGTAATTCTGGAGAAATATTCATATTTACAGAAATTTTTTCAACATCTTCATCTTCATGAAATGCTTCTAACATTTTAGTAAGTTTTAATGCTTTATCAAAATCATCAACTTCTACCGTGTTTGAAGGAATATAATCAATATCTGAAAAATCAAGTGAAATATTTTTTGCTTCAAAAAATTTTCTTACCTCACTAAAATTTTCAAGTGAAGTAGTAATTTTAAACATTCCTTCTTCTTCAAAAAAATCTTCACATGAAGTTTCAAAAACTAATTCTTCTAACTCATCTCTATTATAATTTTCTAATGAAATAGCGAGAATTCATTTTTTTTCAAATACAAAACTTACACTTCCGGATTCTCATAAATTTCATCCATATTTTGAAAATATATGTCTCATATTTGGCGCTGTTCTATTTTTGTTATCAGTAAGAGTAGTAACAATCACAGCAACTCATCCTGCTCCATATCATTCATAAACGATTTGATCAATTTGAACTCAAGTTTTATCTTCCCCTGTTCCCTTTTTTATTGCTCTGGCAATATTTTCATTTGGAACATTATCTTTTTTTGCTTTTTCTATAGCGTCATAAAGAGATGGATTAGTATCTGGATCTCATCATTTTGCAGCAGCAATAGCGATTAATTTTGCATGAATAGTAAATACTTTTTGTTTTGCTGCGTTTGATTGACTTTTTTTCGCAGCGATTACAGGACCTCTTCACATAATTTTAGTAGATTAAAAAATAACACAACAAAAAGTATAAAAAAGTTTTTCTTTTTTTCAAATTTAATTATTATTTATTTTAAATAAGCCACAAAAAAGAAAATTAAAAAAACTTTTGATAATTTTTTATTTTTGAATAAAATCTCTCGTGCTTATGTTTTATCTTTCATAGATAAAGCTGTTTATATAATATTTTAAATCAATAAAGTAGATATGGAAAAAATAGTATTAAAAAGTCAAAGAAGAGAAGCTTCAGAAGAGGTAAAAGCTATTAGAGCTGCAAAAGGTGTTCCAGCTGTAGTATACGGACAAAAACAAGAAGCTATCAGTATTAAATTAGGAAGTTCTGATGTATTAAGAACATTCCGTGTTGCAGGAAAAAACCACATTGTTACATTGGATGTTGATGGAAAACAATTAGATGTATTATTCCACGAAGTTCAAAAAGCTCCAGTAAGTGGTGATATTATCCACATTGATTTTTATGCAATCACTAAATGAGAAAAAGTTCATACAAATATTCCTTTAGTATTTGTTGGAGTATCAAAAGCAAAAGTTGAAGAAGCTGCAATTATTGAAGAAGTTTTAAAACAAGTAGAAGTAAAATGTTTACCAAACGATTTAGTTGATGCTTTTGAAGTTGATTTATCAAAATTAGCTGCTATTGGAGACAATATCAAAGTTTCTGATATTAATATCTCTTCAAAATATGAAGTTTTAACTTCTCAAGATGAAGTAGTTGCTATTGCTACTAAACCTAAAGAAGAAGTTATTGATACTGCTGCTCCAGATGCTGCTCTTCCAGCAGATCCAAAAGAAGCAAAAGCTGCATAATTTTTCAAAAAACAATCCAAATGGATTGTTTTTTTATATCAAAAGTTATAAAAAATAAAAACTCTCTTTCGAGAGTTTTTATTTACATTGAAATGTTTTTATAATTTCTTCATATTTTGAAGTATCTTTTATATCTGTTGATAATGCAATAGTAATTAAATATCATGTATCTTTACAAACTTTTCCTACTTGAAGATATTTAAATTTTGGAGTTTGAATATTATATTTCGCTTCAAAGATATATATATTTGATTTATCATTATCTAAGAAATCTATATTTTTTGATTCTAGTTTTAAATATTCTACATATTCTCTACTTGCTCACACATTATTTAAAATAGAAAAATCTACTGAAGAGATATTTTTATCTAATTTTTGTGATAGTATAAGGAGATTATTAGAAAAACCATATTTTAATTCTTCTGATGAAACAGCTAATTCTATTTGAGAACTTTTAGGATTTGGTAATATTTCAGAATCAGAAGTAATAATACTCCAATTTGAAGGAATACTCATTTCAAATTTTCATCATTCATGAAGTGTCAATCCAGTTACGACACCTTCTTGATTTCCAGAACAAGAAACAAGAAATAAAATAAGAAATGTTATAAAAATATTTTTTTTCATATAAAAAGTATTAAAAATTATTTAAACTTATTCAAACAAAAGGAAGTAACAATGCAATAAATAATATTATTTCTATTCCTATTATTAAAAATTTTCCTGATTTTCAAGAAGAAAAAGAACGAACAAGAAAAAAATAAAGAAACATAAAAAACGATGCCAAAAACAATACATACATATATGGTAATGTTTTTAGGAAAATATTGTCATAAAATTTAGCACCAACAAAAAAGTAATTCAGAAAAAATAAAAAGGTAGTATACATGAATACATTTTTTGAAGCATGATATCTAGATTGCAAAACAGTGGACTCATCAGCAAATACTTTCTTTACATCTTTTTTATAATCCATACTTGATTTTTTAATATTTAATAATATATTAATCACATATTTACCCCATAATATATTTAAAAATGAGTATAACACAAGAGGAAATTCAAAGAATTGCAAAAAATCTTTCAAAATTAGAACCAAAAAATGAACAAAAACTTGTTGGAAGTATAAACTCTATATTAGAATATGTAGATTTACTCAATGAAATTGATACTACTGATGTGATTCCTACTATTTCAGTTATATCAAAAACTAAAAGTTCTCTCAAAAAAGATGAAGAAAAAAGAGAAATTTCTCCATCTAGTTTACTTGCATGTTCTCCTCAAAAAGTAATTGCAAATCAAATTGCAGTAAGTGATATAATGAAATAATTCAATGTTAAAAAAATTAAAAATAGTTCAATTTAGATCCATACATACTATGGATCTAAATTTTGAAAAAAGAACTGCTATCATTGGAAGAAATTGAGCCTGAAAAACAAATATTTTACAGGCTATTTGTCATGTATTTGGCAAAAAAAATGAATTTTCTTTTGATGATATGCTTCAAATATGATGAGATTATATGTATTTAGAAGCTTTTTTTGAAAAAGATAACTTTGAAAATAAAGTCACATTTTCATATGATAAAACAACTGACAAAAAACTCATTACTTTAAATGGAAAAAAAGCGACAAAAAAACAACTTTTTGAACATCTTGTAAAAATTTCTTACTTCTCCCCTATTCAAATGAATTTATTTTATCTCTGACCAAAAACAAGAAGAGATTTTCTTGATTCTATTCTCTCTCAAACATTTTTAGAATATGATACTTTGTTAAAAAATTATGAAAAAATTGTGAAAAACAGAAATAAAGTACTCAAAAATATTTTTGAAGGAAAATCAAAAAAAGAGGAAATAGATTTTTGGAATACAAATTTCATACAAACAGCAAAAAAAATTTACGAGTACAAAATTCCACTTAATAATTTTATACAACAGCAAATTCAACTTCATCCAGATATATTTCAAAATAAAATAACCAGCATAGATTATACCTATATCACAAAAGTAAATTTAGAAAATATAGAAGAAAGTATTCAAACTTATCTCGACAAAAATTTTGAAAGAGATATTATTTTATGAAAAACTCATATTTGACCACATATTGATGATTTTGATGTGCTGATTAATGGAAAATCTCTGACATCTTTTGCCTCAAGAGGAGAAATAAAAAGTATTATCCTGATTTTGAAACAAATAGAAATCCAATATATTAAGCAAATAACCTGAATAGAACCCATTTTACTTATTGATGATTTGGGAAGCGAATTAGACGAAGAACACTTTCTTTTAATGCTTGAAAAAACAAAAGAACTTCAAATAATTTATACTGCAATAACAGCAATAGAAAAAGAAAAAACAAATATTTTTCTAAATTAAAAAATATTTTAAGTATTTGTAAAGAATATTTTAGTTGTAAATATAAAAAAATTGTAGTAAAATACCTGTGTAATTTTACATTAATAAAACAAAAAGTATGAAAAATTTATTAAAAATATCTGCTCTATTTTTAGGACTTGGACTATTCTCTTTCGCTGGAGCATCATCAATAGATCGTTTTGAAATAGAAGTATCTCCAACAAAAGTAAAAGTTTGAGAATCTATCGACGTAACATTAAAAGCTGTTGATAAAAGTGGAAATGTTGTGAAAGATTATACTTGAGAAGTTCTTATTTTTTCTCAAACAGATAAAGAAGCTATCTTCCCTGGAATTTTAGAAGAAAATGCTTATACATTTAAAGCAGCTGATGCTTGAGTAGTAAAATTTGAAAATGCAGTAAAATTTACAAAAAATGGTATTCAAGACGTAAGTGTATATGATAATGCAAATTATGACATATTTGGATATGCAGAAGTTGAAGTAAGTGAATGAGCTGCAGCAGTTCAAACTTGAGATATTACAATTAAATATCCTGAAGAATGAGTAACTATTTGAGTAAATAAAATAAAAGTAAGCGGAAGCACTTCAAAAAATCATAAAGTAAAAATTGTATTAAATGGTGAAAAAGATTTTGAAACTATCAGTAATGCAGAATGATTATTTGAATTAGAAGTAAATGATCTTCCTTCTGGAGAAAATGTATTTATTGCTGAACTATTAGATGCAGATGGAAAAACTATTGCAAGTTCAAAAGAAGTATTTTTCAAAGTTGAATCAAGTGCACCAAGATTTAGAAGTATTACTCTTGATCCAGCTCAAACAGAATATACTCCTGAATCAAAAATTTGAGTAACCGTAGAAGCAACAAGTGGTCTTACAAGTCTTAATTTAATTATTAATGATACTCTTACTGCTCTTACAGAAGATAAATCTTCAGGAAAATATACTGGAAGCATTAATGCGCCAAAAGCTGATGGAGAATACAAAATTGATGTAGTTATGAAAAATGAATTAGGAAATGAAACAAAAGAAAGTGGAGTAAGCATTATAAAAGTAAAAGCCGTAGAACTTCTTGCATCAACTTGAGAAGATACAGCTCCAGTAGAAGTAAACTGTGCTGATTTCCAAAGTGAATTAGAAGTAAAAAATATTAAAACTATAAAATTAAAATCAAAATCAGTAATTTCTTGGGATAAAGTAGAAAAAGCTTCTAGCTATAATGTTTACAAAAAAGACAGAAATAGTGAAAATATGACTCTTATTGAAAATGTAACTCAAAATCAATACGAAATCATTATCCAAGGAGATGTTGTAGAATATGATGATTTTGCAGTAAAAGCAGTATTTAAAGATGATGTTTGTAATGTTGAAAGTGTAAATTATTCAAGTATGACAAAAGTTCAAACTGGACCAAAAGAAATGTTATTCGTACTTATTGCCCTTTCTCTTGGAGCTGGAGTATTCTTCATTAGAAGAAAAGCTGCTTAATTCCTATCATTATTTAAAATCCTAAAAACTTTGTTTTTTAGGATTTTTTTTGTATACTACAAAAAATAAAATTAACTTTATGAGAATTTATGAGAATAGACAAATTTATATCAAATTTATGATACTGATCAAGAAAACAAATTATTGATTTTATAAAAAATGAATACGTTCAAGTCAACTCTGAAACTATTTATGAAAAAGATTTTGAAATCAATTTTTGAGATATTATTTGAGTTGGAGAAGATATCATAGAATACAAAGAATTCGTTTATGTAATGCTTAATAAACCTATTTGATATATTTCAAGCAAAAAATCAGAATGATGACATGAAAGTTATCTTGATTTGCTTCAAAATTGTCCTTATGGTCAAATTATTGATATTGTTGGAAGACTTGATTTTGATACTTCTTGATTATTATTACTCACAAATAATTGAGATATTACTCATAAAATTATTTCTCCTAAAAAAGAAATTTTTAAAAAATATTTTGTAGTTTGAGAAAAAAATCTTTCTCAAAAAGATATTGATAGATTAGAAAATGGAGTAAAAATTGATGATACTATTTCAAAACCAGCACAAGTTGAGATTATTGATGAAAATAAAATATATCTATCTATTAGTGAAGGAAGATTCCACCAAATCAAAAAAATGTTTGAAGCAATATGAAACACAGTAACAGAACTCAAAAGAGTAAGTATTTGAAATCTAGAATTATGAGATTTAGCACTTTGAGAATGGAAATATTTAGAAGATGATGATATAAAAAAATTATTTGAAAAAAAATAAAAGAGTTCCCTAACAGGAACTCTTTTATTTATCTATTTCTTCTCATTCATAAGAAATATGAAGATCTTTTATTTTACCGGTAAAACCAATATCTTCTGAATGAAAACTTAAAACTTTTCATAAAGTAAGTGGTAAAATATGTTCACTCAGTAAACAATTTTTTAAAAAATCTATTTTATCCGAAGTAAAATCTTTTATATAAATTGATGCTGTTACTCCTCTATTAATTCCTTTAAACATAGCCTTTGTTTGTCCAGCTTCACGAATTGGTGGAAGAAAAAATATTTCTTTCCCCATTCTTTTATAATCACTTCATCTCCACATCAAATTTTCAATTGCAACAGAAACTGAAACTAAAACTTTGCTAAAATCTACTTTAAAACAATTAATATCTTCTCTCATAAATCAAAGACTTTCATAATAATTTTCTAAAATTTTTATCTCATCATCTAAAGTAATTCAAACAATATGAATTTTTTTATTGTTATTTAAAGCATAATCGAAAAGTTTTTGAAATATTTCCATTTCATCTTTTTCACTATAAACATTTGAAAACATTGCATATTTATCTCAAATATTTTCAAGAAGTTCTTTATTTCCCTTTTCTAAAAGCAAATCTCACATAAAAAAAACTTCCACATTTTCTGATTGAAAATTTGTTTCTAAATAAGAAAATAAAAATGTATTATCATGTATATCCGTATCAGGAATATTAAGAATTTTATCTTTATATATTTTTTTCATTATCATTCATCACTTAATAAAATAGATTCAAGCATTTTAAGAATTTCTTTTGCTGTTGCTTGAAATAAAGCTTTTGTTACTTCTTCTTGACTAATATATCATAATTCTACTAAAAACCTTAATTGTTCTTTTCAAGTATATTTATTCATAAAACCTTATTTAAAATAAAATCCAATAGATATTAAAATTAAAATAATGATTGTCAAAAAAATATCTTTTTTTCTTGGAATTTCCCTCAGAATAAAAAAAGCAAAAAATAAAGTAGAAAATATTCACAAAAAAGAAAGTAAAACAGAAACTGAAAGTCATAAATAAGAAATAACAACTAATCATAAAAACCACGAAAACCAAGATAAAAATCCTGAAAATCATCTATAAAGATAAAATCACGCATCAATATGTTTTAATTCTCCATACCATTTTAATAGAAAAAATGGAATAAAAAACACACAAACTCACATCAGTAAATAAGTAGTGATAAAACTATATCCTGTCACTCAAAGTCATCATTTTGTTGTTTCTAATAAAATATATCCAACAATTAAATTTCAAATAGCTAATAATAAATGTGAAAAAGAAAAAACCAGAATATTTTTTGAAAAAGTAATAGTTTTAAAATCAATACTAAAAAGAATAATCACAAAAATAGTAAAAAGAGTAATAAAAAAACTCGTTGTTGAAATATCACTTAACAAATAAAAAGAGAAAATAATAGTAAATATTTTACTTAAATTTTCATATGGAAGTAAATGAGTTATTTTTTCTACTTTAAAAATCTTTGCATGAAAATATCTTCCAAGAGTATAAAAAAATAATGATAAAAATATAAAAAATAAAATTGGTCCTGAAATATATAAAGTGGTATCAAAATGAAACTGAAAATATCAGTATGCAAAAATAAATACTGCTAATGGTAATAATTGACCTAAAAAATCATTATTCCATAAATTAATATTATATTTTAGAGATTTTTTAAAGAAAATATCTCAAAGTGATGAAAATAAAGTTGATAATACAGCCAAAAACAAATTCATATTTTAAAGAGTGTTAGTACTAAGAATATCATTTTTTATATCTATAAGATTTCATTGAATTTGCTGAGTTGTTTTTGATAAAAGTAAATTATATGATAATACTCAAAAAAGAGAAGAAATCCCAGATCATCCAATATTCAGATACATGGTATCAAGCGCCATATCAATTTTTTGAAGTAATGCTTTTTTTTTCTCAAAACTTCACAACGCTTCTAAATATTCTTCTGAAGAAATCATAAATCATTTTGGTAATATTTTGTTGTTTTTATCAAGCTCTTGAAGTGATTGAATTTTTTCCAACATTTCATGAATTTCACCATGAGATAAAATTTCTCATGACATAATATTTTCAACTGATTGTTTACTTATAAATCACGCGCTTACTAAATCTTTGAGCATATCAAGTTCTTCCTTGGCCTTCATTTTCTCACGAATTCTTTTTTGAAATTTTTGAAAATCTAAAATTGCTTCTTTATTTTCAAGAAGTTGTTGCATATTTTTTAATTTTGTTTCTTGCTCTTTAGCTTTAAATCAATCAAAAATAGCCATATTTTTTTATTATCAACTAAAATTTTTTCCATCAAAAGTATCAGAATAAATACATCAACAATAATTTTGTCTATAAATATCATGAGTTTTACAATATTCTACACTTCTTAAAAATCCATTATTTTTTCTAAATGCAATTTTAAGAAATTCTAGTTTTTTGCCAAGAGAATATTTGTCTCCTAACTCAAACATTTTTTGAATATCTTTATGAGGCGAAGTTAAAAGTGTTGAGGTCCAATGTTTGATTCAAAGTTTTTGTGCTTCAAGTGCGGTTCTTTTGAGTCTCATATCATAACATTTTACACATTTTTCTCCTCTTTCTGGAGTATGCTCAAGTCATTTAATTTCATTGAAAAAATTTATCACATCGTATTCTCATTCAATCCACTCAACTCCTTCAATATCACATACTTTTTTGAGTGCTTTGAGCCTTTTATTATATTCTTTTTTGGGTTGAATATTTGGATCATACCAAAAACAAATCACTTCATAATCCTTTTTTAAATCCATAATTGGTACCGTTGCATCTGGTCAACAACAAATATGTAAAAGCATTTTTGGTTTTTTTTCTAAGATTTTTTTGACTGGTTTATAAGAACTTCTATGAATTCCTGTTACTTTTGATGCATCTTCTAAATATTCAATATGTTTTTTAGTTCCATATCATTTATGATTTTCTAGTCATAAATTTGGATATAAAACTGAATATGTAGACATAAGTCTATCTCTAAAAACTTTTGCAATAATAGATGCAGCTCAAATTTCTAAAACTTTTCCATCTCATCAAATGATATAAAGTGGTTTTTTCTCTAATTCTTCAAATACATAATTATCATTTCCGTCTACCAAAACTCAATCTATCTTTTTTTTATCGATTTTTCTCAAAAGTTCAACTAAACTTCTTCTCATTGCTTCTTTATTTGCTTGTTTAATATTGATTTCATCTATCAAATAATTATCAACCACTCACACTCAAAAATAAACTTTTGGATTTTCTCAAGTAGAAAATTCTATCAATTTTTCAAATAACTCTTCCCTTTTTTTCTCAGATAATTTTTTTGAATCATTTAATTCTTCTAAAAAACTTTTATCTGGAAGATTATTTTTATCAAAAGTAAGACTACAAGCAACAACTGGTCAAACCCACGGTCATCTTCCTGCTTCATCTATTCAAATTTTATACATATTTTAAAATTATAATTTAGTTTTCTAAAATATACTCATATTCTCTTCATTGACAAATTTTTCAAAATAAAAAAATCACTTTTTAAAAAAGTGATTTTTTTATTTTAATGATCATGATTGCAATGTTCTCCATGTTCATGATGATGGCCGTGATCGTGATGATCATGTCCTCATACTTCTTGTTCTACCATAGCCATAAACCCAGAAATTAAAACTTCAAAAAGTTCTGTATCATCTTGTACTGGCTCTCAGCTTTTTCCAGCTAAAACTTGTTTTAAGAAATCCATAGTTTCTCTATATTCTGCAGGAATTTCAACAATAATTTTTTCCATAGTTATTTTGTAATAAATTAAGTTTTTTCAATATATAATATTTTTTTATTTTTGCAAGAAAATAGAAAATATATTTGCTTTTTTACAAAATACTATAAAATATATACCATTTTTTAAAGAAAAGAAAAAAATTATTTTTAATTTTCTTACCTTACTCTTACTATACAATGTATAGAATATAAACCAATTTTATTTGCTAAAAAAGATTATGATTAAATCAGTTTCTATCGTTCCTTGATGTATTGCTTGTAAAAATTGTGAATCTATTTGTCCAAGTATTTTTAAAGTCAATGGAAAATCAATGGTAATAAACCATAATTATAAAGAAAATATAGAAAAAATTCTCAAAGCACGTGATATGTGTCCAGTTCAAGTTATAAAAGTAGAACCAGAAGCATGAGCAAATTTAGAAATAAAACCAATCGTAGGAAAAGTGATTTCAAAAGTATACCTAACTCCAGATACAATTGAACTCAAAGTAGAAACAAAAGATTTTGCTTTTCAAGCTGGGCAATATATAAGTCTAAAAATGAAAGATAAAATTTGAGTTTTCAATCGTAGTTATTCAATTGCAACTTGAGATGAAAATAGTTTCACTCTCACTATAAAAATACTTCCAAACGGAAGATGAGGAACATTTTTAACAAAATTAAAGCAAAAAGCAAAAATAGAATTTCTTTGACCAGAATGACATTTTGTATTAAAAGAAACTCCAAATCCAAAAGTTTTTATTGCCACTGGAACTTGACTTGCTCCAATTATTGCGATGCTTGAAAAAACTCCTGTAGAAACTCCAAAAACAGTTATTTTTTGAGTAAGATTTGAAAATGATATTTATTATCAAGATGTTCTTAAAAAATTTCCAAATACAAAAATTATCACAACCGTTTCAAAACCAACTGAAAACTATACTGGAACAACCGGAAGAGTTACTGATTTTTTAGCCGATATTAGCAATAATAGTGAAATATATATTTGTGGAAATCCAGATATGGTAGAATCAGTAAAAGAAAATCTTTCTAAAAACTGATTCCCAACTGAAAATATTTATTATGAAAGTTTTGTTGCTGCACCTCCTGCAAAACAACTTTGATTTTTTGAAAATATATTTGTAGAATGAAATGTCGTTGGAATAAAAACTCTCAACTGGCTTTTTATACTTCTTTGATTTGCAAGTCCATTTTTACTTCAAGCTTGACCACTTTGGTATTATAATGCTGGTTGGGATATCGCTTGGTGGAGTGTGGTATTTGTAATTCTCATCAGACCAATTGCTGATTTATTTCCAAAATTACTTTTATTTAGAAAACTACTTATTTGGAGAAATGGGTTATGAATTCTCTCATCAGCTATCATTTTATCATATTTTTGACTCAATATTTATACAAACTATTCTTATTATGGAACTACTGTGTTACAAAGTTTTGATAGCTATTTCACAGCAAAAATGTGGCTAGGAAAAAACATTTTCCCAAGACTTTCAGAAGTAACAGCTCTTATCCTTTTTGTAACTTCAAATAATTTTTCTCAAAAATTACTTGGAAAAAACTGGAAAAGAATTCAAAAATTAGCATACGTATACTTTCTTTCAGGATGAATTTATATTTACACTTTTGGAAAAGAAGAGGCACTATATTCTATGATTATTGCTATCATTTTATACTTTGCCGCAGTCGTAAAAAATGCCAGAAAATAGCAAAAAAAGTTATTAACATGAAATAAAAAAATTTATTGATTTTTTTATGTTTCTCTTTAAAATTCAAATGAATTGAATATTAATTCATAATTTTTTGAAAATATATGGACTGAGTAAAAAATTTGATACAACAAGTAGAAACTCTAAAATCTCAAAAAAATTTTACAAAAGCACTTGAATTACTCGAAGAAGCACTTTCAAAATTTAATGACGATTATAGAATTTACGAAGAAATAGCTGATATTTATCTCTATGAATGAAAAATAACCAAAGCAAAAAAAGCTATTGATTTTGCTATGAATATTAATCCAGAATCAGCAACAGGAAACTATTTAAAATGATTTATTCTTCTTTCAAATAATAAAATTATTGAGGCAATTGAATTTTTAGAAAAATCAAATCACCTTATGCCAAATAATGCTGAAGTATTAAGAAACCTTGGTTGGGCATATTCAATGACTTGAGAAACTGAAAAAGGAATTTTTATCCTAAAAAGAGCACTCAATATTTCACCAAATGATAAACTTATTACTGAAGATTTAGCTATGGCACTTATTTGAATGTGAAAAGTTAAAGAATGAAATATTCTTCTAGAAAAAATTGGAAAAGAAAAAATTTTTATATAATACAAAAAGCATAAATATATTTTATGCTTTCATTTTTTAAAATAACGTCATTATGTCATTTATCAGTAAAATTATCCCTTCAAAAAAAGTCATTCTTGTTGATGTTGGAACTTACAAAGTCAAATTAGCGCTTTGTGAGTATAAAAATAATGAAATAAATATTTTAGAATATTGAGAAAAAAAACAAGAAGCAAGTGACATAATCGGAAGTGAAATTGCCAATATTGAGTGAGTAAGTAATACTATTGCCCTTGCTCTTGATAAACTTTTAAAAGAAAAAAATATCAATCCAAATGATATTATTATTAATATTCCTACTTCAACTATTATTTCATCTGGGAAAAATCTAAGCTATACAAGAACTGCAGCTGATGAAAATATTAGCATTGAAGAGCTTGATTATATAGTTGCAAAAGCCGAAAAAGAAGCACTCAAAGAAGCAAAAGCTCAAATTTACAATAAAACTGGATATTCAGAAGTAGATATGAAACTGATAACAAGTAGTATTACTGATATAAATATTGATGGTTTTAAAGTTACCAATCCTCTTGGATTTACAGGAAAAAATATTAACCTTTCTCTTTTAAATATTTTTATTCCAGCATCTCGTTACAATATTATCAATACGATCGGAAATTTCTTAGAAAAAAATATTCTTTCTATTATTCCACTTGAATTTTCTCTTCCAAAAGTTCTTTCTTCTTGAGATTATGCATTTGATGATGTACTGTTTGTTGATATTTGAAATACTAAAAGTTCACTTATTATTCAAAAATCAGGTGTAATTATTTGATTTGATAAAATTAATTTATGAATGAATGACCTCATAAAAACAATCAAAGAAAAAACTTGAGAAACAACAATTGAAGTTATTAAAAATATTCAAGATAATACGAAATATTTAGAAGAAAAAAAAGAATTTTTATCAGTTTGGGAAGAAGGTTTTATCATCAGTATAAAAGAAATTCTTCCAGCAAATTTAGTTCCATATAAAATACTTCTTTCTGGATGATGAGATAATAATTTTGTAAGAGATCATATTTCAAAAATTGATTTACGTAAATATACGCTTCACAGTTTAAAACCTTTTTCATTTATCAATATAGATTTTGAAAAAGATATAAAAATAAATGGGGATAAAAAAGTTTTTGATAAAACAAATATTTGATTACTTTCAATGATTATTGCATCAAAAGAAATTATTCAATATAAAAATAATCCTATTCTTTCCATTATAAAAAATTTCTTAGAAAAAAATGAGTTGTAATCTACAACTCATTTTTTTAATCTGGTTTATAATCAGTAAAATGTTTTTTAAAATATTTTTGAACTCATTCTAAGTTATATAATACTTTTTCTTCATCACCAATTCATAACTCTGAAGGTTTAACTCTTAAAGAAAAGAATCCATTATATCAAGCACTTTTTAATTTCATCATAAAACTTTCAATTGGAAGACTTGAAACTCATCATCCTGCAGTTCCTGGTAAAAGTCCATCTTTAATTCATTGTTTATCACTCAAATAAATATTTCTTAAAGAACTTCCCAAAAGATTTTGAGCTTTGAGTAAATCAATTCCAGACGCTTTATCAAGATTTGCTATATTTAAAGCAGTGTCTCAAGTAATTTTTTTCAACTCTGTTAAATTTGAGTTTTTATATTCTGGAATAACAAAAAGCATAAATTTTTGTTCTACATTTTGAAGTGTAATACTAATTCTTAAATCTCTTTTTAATTTATTCAAATATTTCGGAAATGAAGGCATTGCCTTGTCAGAAATATGTGGAGGGTAAAAGTTTATCACTTGTGTTTTTAAAGTTTCTGCTATTTTTACAATAGTATCAATTTTAGATTTTGAAAGTCCTCTATCTGGTGCTGTGATTGATAGAATTGGAACTTCAAACGCATCACTTAATCACTTTAAATATTTTTCATCGAGAGTATCGTAATTTTTGTCATCAATAACCAAATCGATTCCATCATATTTTGATTTTTTCACAATAGTAAAAATCTTATGGATTCCATATCATTTCAATGATGATGTTGATATTAAAAGCATATTAATAGTTTTTTAAATAATATATTTGAGTTATTATAGCATATTTTCCCTAAAATAGCAAAAATTTCAGCATAAAATCTATATTTTTTCTTTCCCTCACATAAATGGTCTTAAAACTTCTGGAATAATTACATCTCCATTTTCATCTTGATAATTTTCAATAATTGCAATAAGACATCTTGATAATGCAATAACTGTTCCATTTAAAGTATGTGCATATTTTGTTTTTCCATCTTCTCTATAACGAATTCCAAGTCTTCTTGATTGGTATTCTCCAACATTTGAACAACTTGTTACTTCTCTATATTTTTGTTGTCCTGGCATCCAAGCTTCTAAGTCATATTTTTTCATTGCTGGATTTCAAAGATCTCCTGAACAAACATTTAATTTTTGATATGGAATTTTTAATCCTTGCCAAATTTCTTCTTCTGCTGCTACCATTTCATTATGTAATTTTTGAGAATCTTCTTGTTTACAAAAACAAACCATTTCTACTTTTTGAAATTGGTGTCCTCTCAAAATCCCCCTCATATCTTTTCCTGCTGATCCAGCTTCTTTTCTAAAACATTCACTGTATCCAACATATTTTATTGGAGCATCTAAATTTTCTAAAATTTGTCCTGCATGATATGACGTTACTGGAACTTCTGCAGTTCCAACAAGATATAAATCATCATCATTTTCATTTACTCTATATACTCCATCTTCTCCTGCTGGTAAAAATCAAGTACCAAACATAGCTGGTTCTCTTACTAAAACCGGTGGAAGAATTGGTGAAAAACCTTTTGATGATAATTTTAAAAGTGCATATTGAATAATGGCGAATTGTAAAAATACTAATTCTCATTTAATATACCAAAATCTTGCTCCTGAAATTTCTGATCATTTTTCAGTATCAATCCAACCTTTTTTTTCTCAAATTTCATAATGAGTTTTTGGCTCAAAATCAAATTGAGTTGGCTCTAAAAATTTTGATTCAACAACATTTCCACTATCATCTGGTCAAATTGCTGCTGTTTCATCCAAGAAATTTGGAAGTCTATATAAAATAGCATTATAATCTCATTCTAATGATTTTAATTGTTCAGAGAGATTTTTTTCTTGTTCCCCTAAAGCTTTCATTTCAGATAATTTTACTTGTTTCTCTTCATTTGATAAAGTTGGAATAAGTTTTGAGAAGTTATTTTTTTCAGCTTTTAATGCGTCAAGTTCTTGATTTAATCCAATGATTTTTTTATCCATTTCTAAAAAAGCATCTAAATCTACTTTTAAATTTCTTTTTTGAATGTTTTCTTTCATTTGTTCTGGATTTGTTCTTATTGCTTTTAGGTCGATCATAGTCCATAGTAATAATATAAAATATTAAGGATATTGTATGTATTTTTTTATTTTTTCAATTAAATTAGAGACTTTTTTGCTAAAAAATAAAATTTATGATAAAATAATGATAATTAATTATTATAAAAGTATATGTCTGTAGAAACAAAGAATGCTCTATTCCCTATTTGACGCAAATGTTATCCTAAAAATCTTTGAGGATATTTTTCTGATAAAACAAATATTATTCTCTCATCATCTCTCTTTGTAGTAACCCCCGAAGTTTTACAATCGCTTTCAGAACAAGATTTTATTCAATATTTATATAAAAATCATGTTTCTCAAATTGATGTTCATAATTTATGAGGAAAGGATTTAGAGAGAATTAATCGCATATTAACACAAAATTTCCCTCTCATTGAAACATTTAGATTTATGCATAATGATCAATTAGTAAATATAAATATTTCTGGAATTAAGCAAATTAATGATATTGCTGGAAAAAGATTTTGTGACATGTTAATAGGAAGCTTAAAATCTATTATTCGTGAAAATATTCAAAATACATCTACATGAAGTGTCTACAAAACAAGAATCGTAAAAGATGATTATAGAAATCTTGCGTGTGTATGAAAATTTGAAAATCCTATCAAATATTTTTTTGGTGACTTAGAAAAAAAATCACAAATCACTCAAATACTTATTAAAAAAATGCAGCCTGAGATACAAAAAAGAGCCAATCACATCGTAAACGAACAAATTAGATTATGAGAAATAGAGGCTCGTGGGACATATCAATTACAAGCTTTTTTAAATCAAAAAGCAAAAGAGATAGAAAATTGTATTTATATGCACTTTAATTTTTGAATCTCTGAAGTAACCATTCCTGAAAATATTAATGAAGCAGAAACACTTGATATTTTAAGAAAATCAGAGATTGCCAGTAGATCTGGAATAGAAGAAAGATGAAATATTTCTATACAAAAATATAGTAATGATGAAATGTATAAACGTTTACACCTTACCTCAAAAATCAAATCAGAAATTATTGAAACGTATGAAAATACACAATTTGAATTTGAATGAATTTCTTATAATGTAGTATTTCAACTGAATAATACAAGAAAAATTTCAAGTGAACTTTTAAAATATGTAAGAAAATATCCAGAAAAAGTACAACCTCAAAATCTGGTATACATGGTTCAAGCATATATTAAAAATTTAAATCTTACCCTTGATTATATTCCTCCGATTCAATGAGATATTCTTGAGATAGAATATGATTTAAAACAAGCACAACAGATTAATGAACAAATTCAAAATCGTATTATTCATTGTGATTATTTATTTAAAACGTATAAAGGTTGATATACAAAAGAGGCTTTTTTATCAGCAACTCAAGCAAAACCTTGAATTCGTCTTTGTATGGATATTAAAGATATGTGAGTTGATAATATTATTGATTTTGATAATATTGCAGAGCATCTTCTTGAGTTACAACAATCATTTAAAGATGGAGATATTGACTCTAAAGAATTTGAAAAAAGGCAAACTGAACTTTTTTTAAGTGCTGGAAAAAATGTAACTGATAATTTTAGAGAAGTTCAACTCAGAATTAAACAATCATATCCAAATTCTTTTATAAGATTTTGATGAGATGAAATAGAATTATTTTTACCTGAGTTACATGAAGACGAAATTCCTCATATTCAAGCAAATATTGGCTCTATTTTAGATGCTTCAAATCAAAAAGCAAGAATCATGATTGATACCACTCTTGGAGATGATGAAAGTAATTTTTGATATGCTCGACTTGATAGACTGGGAAAAATAAATAAAATGGTAGAAGAATTATTGGAAAAACAAGTATATGGACGTAAAAAAGAAATTGAAGACTTACCAAATAAAACATATTTAAGAATGGACCATTATGCAAAATCAATTATATTTATGCCTTGATTCCATCTTGATGATTTTCTCTCTAGTCTTTGAGAAATTCTCTCGACATTTCCACACTATTTTAAAGATAAAAAGAATTTTTTAATATGAAAATGAAAATATCATATAAAAGTTACTCTAAAAAATAGACCTAACTCAGAAATTGAAATTTATCTCCATAATTAATCCATATGACACTTGCTATTTGAAAATTTGATGAAAACCACGATGCGAAAAGCGAGGTTTTCAAACAAAACTATGAAAATAATCCGGAATTTAGAATAAAAGTAAGAATATGACAAATTATTACTGCAAAAATTTTTCTTGACCCAGCTTTTGAAAAATTTTATGATTTTTTTCTCAAAGATAATAATTTTCATACTTCTGCTTTTCTTGAATGTATCTGAAAAATAGATCTTATGTTAAATGAAGATAATTATAGAGTAAGATATAGTCGTTTTGAAGAAAAAGTTGATCATATTATTTCTATACTTCATGGAAACGAAAATATACTTCACGATTTAAAAACTGCTATTTTATGAGATCGTTTATTTCTTCTTTGAAGAGATTTAAAAGCAAATATTGATATTCTTAAAGATGAAAGAAAGATTCAAGAAGTAAAAATAGGTATTCAATTTTTTATTGATACTGAATTTGCTGCTCTAAAATGAGAAGTAAGTAATCTCAAAATTTCTCGTACTACAGGATTTTTCGCAAAAAAAATAAAAAAAGCCTTAAAACAAAAATAAAAAAATGAAACGAAACGTTTCATTTTTTTATTACATATTTTTCATACTGAGTTGTAATTTATTTTTTTCTCTATCTATTGTAGTAATTCTTACTCTTACTTTATCTCATACTTGTACAAAATCCATTGGATTTTTTACAAAAGTATCAGCAATTTCAGAAATATGTACGAGTCCATCATTTTTGAGTCCTACATCCACAAATGCTCAGAAGGCAACTACATTTCTTACCACTCCATCGAGAATATCTCCTTCTTTCAGAGTTTCTATACTCACTGCTTTTTTTGCTTTTGTACTTGTTGAAACCGTTCTTTTTTCTTTCCCAATTTCTGAGTAAGAAGTTTTTATAAACGTAATTGTGTCATTATTTACATCTGCATATAATTTTTTTGTTGTTTCATCAACTTTTGAAATATTATTTTCAATAATATATTTTGCTAATTCATATTGTTCTGGGTGAATATCTGTATTATCAAGAATTTCACTACTTTCTGGAACTCTTAGAAATCAAATGGCTTGTTCATAAGCTTTTTCTCAAAGCACTTTTTCCAAAGCTTTTCTTGATTTATATGGTCTATTATTATAAATCTTTTTTGCTTGTCTTTTATCAATTCAAGAAATATGATTCAAAAGATAAATCGAAGCTGTATTTACATTGATTCCTACTTGGTTTACACAATCTTCTACTACATATCCAAGTTTTTCTTCTAATTTTTTTTCTGGAACATCGTGTTGATACATTCCTACTCAAATACTTCCAACTGGTACTTTTACCAATTCTGAAAGTGGGTCAATATATCTTCTTCCAATAGAAACCGTTCCTCTATCAAGAGAATCAAGATCTGGAAATTCTTCTTTTGCAATGTCTGAAGCACTATAAACAGAAGCTCCTGATTCATTTACGACAAAAATATCTTTTGAAAATAATTCTCAAATTAATGCTTGTGTTTCATCAGTTCCTGTTCCATTTCAAACTACAACAGTATCGATTTCATATTTTGAAAAAATATCTTGAAGTTTTTTTCTTGCTGAAAGCATTTCATGTAAAAATATTTTATCAAAAAATATTGGATTTCATAAAGTATCTAAAATAGCAAGTTTACACCCAGCTCTATATCCTGGATCAACTGCTAAAATAGTTTTTCCATATTCAGGTTTTGATAAAAGTAATTTTTCTAAATTTGTTTGAAATGTTCCAATAGAATCATCTTCCCCTATTTCACTTAAATCTGAACGAAGCTCATTTTCTACTGATGAAAAAAGTGCATCATATCACATTTTAAATGCAGTTTCTAATGCTTCAATAAAACTTTCTTTGAGTTCTAAAATTTTTGAATATTTATTTTTTGTTTTATCAAAAATAGTTTCATCTTTTGTAATTTTTACATTGAGAATTCAAAGTTTTTCTCATCTATTTAAAGCTAAAATTTGATACGGTTTGATATAATTAATTTTGAGAGAATTTTCAAAATAAATTTCAAATTTTGGGATTTGTTCTTTATCTTTTTCATTTAATTTTTCAAGCATTTTTTCTGATTTTTTTCCAGATTCAATCATTCCATATTTTTTATTTTCTTCTATCAATAAATGTCTGAGTTCGCTATTTGCTGAAATTTCTGCTGCAATAATTTCTTCACTTCCTTCAATAATTTCTTCTTTTGAATACTCTTTTAAAAGATGTTCAGGAATTTCTAAATTATTTCTTTTTATGCTATCTGCTACCACTTGAAATCATTTTTCAATAGCAATCATTGCTTTTGTTTTTTTCTTTGATTTATATGGTTTATAAATTTCCTCCACTTCTTTCAAAGTTTTTGCTGCCAAAATATTTTGCATAAGTTCATCTGTCATGAGTCAACTTTCTGTAATTCCATTGATAGCAGTTTGTTTTGCATTGTAGAGATTTTCAATCTTTTTTTGTAATTCTATAATGTCTCTGATTTGAGATTCATCAAGATTTCCTGTTCTTTCTTTTCTATAACGAGCAATAAATGGAACGGTTGCTCATTCTCAAACGAGTGATAAAACTACATCTACTTGAAAGCTTTTTAATTCTAATTCTCATGAAATCAGTTCAATATAATTTGGCAATTCTAACATAATTTTTATTTTAAAAAATAATTTCAAGAAGTATATGAAAGTTTCAAGAAAAGTAAATTTTTTCTATTTTTCTTAAAAAAATTTGACATTATTAAAAAAGTTTATATAAATAAGGTCTTCTATAACAAATTTCAAGGAGGATACTATGCTTTTCATAGTCTTTACTCTCCTGAAATTGTTCTGGAGAATATTTGACACAATAGTCATAATTCAGAGAAAATCTGAACATATTGGCTTTGAAGAAAGACAAAACTTTGGAAAATCGAGCTATATTTTCTGCCGAAATCTCAAACGCATGCTGATGCATGGGCAAGGATGCCAATACGGCTAGGGATAAAATAGAGCGAGAAACACTTCCAATGAGTAAAAAATCCCCATCAGAAATGATGGGGATTTTCTATTATTCTAAAATATTTTTAATTTGTTGTGCATAATTACTTTGCTCTCTTTGTATTTTTTCTCAAAGAGGATCAAATTCTCAAAAATATAAAATTTCATGATATGTTTGTTCTATAAACAAAAGCCTTTCTCTTATTAACTTTTTTTCATTTCTTGGCTTTCAAAAAGACTGTGCATAAAATATTACTTCATCTTTTAAATATTGAGTAAATGAATCAATGTCTGTATATTCTTTTTGCTCTTCAAAATATTTTTGAATTATTTGTGTAGTATATTCAAATAATAATTCTAGATTTTTAAATTTAGAGAGATGTTTATTGAGTTGTTCCCTCAATTTTTGAGTTTCAATGTCAAACTCAATTCATTCTTGATTTTTCATAGTTTAATTTTTAGGTGATAAAACAGGATTTAATATCATCATTGCATCTTTCAGTTGTCATCTAAGTGGTATCAAATCATCTTTAAATTGAGAAAGAATATTACTTTTTCATAAATAATTTACCTCTTTTCTTAATTGAGAAAATACATATCTAAAATCATTTAACTCTCTCAAAGATAATTTAAAAATACTGTCTGAATTTTTTACTACATAATTATTCATACTTTCAATAATATCAAATACTCCATCTATTCTCGTTGGATTATTAACTAAATAATTGATATCCATTGAATCTGTAAATCTTTCCATCAGTTTTTTTGCCTCCATTGGCTTGAGTCAATTTATTTTATCAAGTGAAAATGCTGCTTTAAAATCCAAAATATCTACTTTATTAGCGTCAAGTATATTATGAGGTATTTCTGGGTCTTTTCAACAAATCTTTTTATCAAATAAAATTTTAATTTCATTTGGGAGAAATCATTTATTTTGTAGTATAATATATTTTTTTCTTAAATCTCATACACTGAATTTTCCATTTTCATTTGGAGTTCATGTATTATGAGCTTTAATAATTGCATTTTCTTGTTCCGGAGTCAATTTTCTTTGAAGAAAAAAACTTCCTGCTTCTATTCTATCTTTATCTTGAAGTTTTACGATATCAGACTCTAACATTTTATCAAAATCAATTTGTTTTTTAGGAATAATTGCTTCCACTTTTACATTTGTATTTATTATTTCTGATTTGATTTCAGGATGATTTACTAGTTTTTCTTTATGTCCTCTGATTTTTGCAATTTCTTTTATTCAAACTTTTACAGCCTTTTTTCAAATAAGTACACCAGCTCATACTCATGTTCACACGAGTCATAGTTCTCAAACTGCTTTTCATTTTTCATACGCATTTCATGTAAATAAATCAATAATACTTTCTCATAAAGCTTCTGCCATTTTCTTGATTCATTCCCAACTCATCAACTCTTTTAATGCATCAATTATAACACTCCCATTTGTTTGATATATTTGAATTGCTAAGTCATAATTATCTATTACAAGAATATCAACCATTCATTTCAAAAACATTTCTGTTTTACTGTTTTTGTTGTGATTTTCATGAATTCAGAGTTGTTCATATAATATGGTTTTTGCTTCTTGAATAAGAACTTTTGTATCTATCTCATCCTGTAGATTTAGTCTTTCAATATCCTGCCTTTCTAAAAATACTTTTGTCTCTTGTAATAACTTATCATAATCTTCTTGTGAAATTCATTCTTGTATTCTTGTTTCTATATATTTTTTTGCTTTCTCTTTTATCTGATTTTCATTTCATTCATCTCAAATACCATCTCATTTTACATCAATTGTATCAATGTATCCATCATAACTTCAAAATTTTTCTCCCATAAAATTTCATATAAAAATAAACTATCAATATGAGTTTACCATATATGTGATTTTTTTGCAAAAATGGGACTTTAGTATAACAAAAAATCATTAACTCATACGAATTAATGATTTTAAACTTTATATTAGAAATGGTGGGTCAGGCGGGATTCGAACCCGCGACCTTCGCCTTAAAAGGGCGCTGCTCTACCGGCTGAGCTACTAACCCATGTATCTAACAAAGCCCAAGCATTTTATGAAAAAATTAGAATAATGCAAATCTTTTTTTGACTTTTTTATATTTTTCTTATTGGTACGATATCTAAGCCATCAATCTGAATAATATGTGTGATTTTTTCAGCATTTTTTACAAAATATTCTTTTTGATTTTGTAAATGTCCCATATCATTTTTTACTTTTTTTCCATTATTTAAATCTCATATTTTATCTTGTGAAAGTGAAATAAATCTTTCAGCTCAAAATAACACCTCTTCAGAAAGAAATTTATCATTTTCAAAACTTTCTAATACTTGAGAAAATTCTAGATCAAGTTTTCCTATTCCAGTTCTTCTTAAAAAAGTAATATATCATCCTGTTCACAAAATATCTCATAAATCAGACGCAATACTTCTGATATAAGTTCCAGCACTTACTTTTGCTTTAAGGTGTAAAACAGGATAAGAAAAATCAATGATTTCCATATTAAAAATAGTTACTTCCCTGCTTTTTAGCTCAAATTCTATCCCTTTTCTGACCATATCAAGAGCTTTTTGTCATCAAATCTTTAACGCTGAATATTTTGGAGGCATTTGTGAAATATTTCCAGTAAATTTTTCTTGTAATATTTTTTGGATTTGTTCTTGAGTAATATTTTCTTGAAAATATTTTTTTTGTTCATCAGATAAAAAAGTAATTTCTGTTTCACTATCAAAACTCGGAGTTGTTCCATCAAGAGAAATTTTAAATTCATACTCTTTTACATCCTTTTCAAAATAAGGAATTAATTTTGTATAATTTCAAACAGCAACGAGTAAAAGTCCCGTTGCTAAAGGATCAAGAGTTCCAGTATGTCCCATTTTTTTTATTCCAAGATGTTTTTTCATTTTTCTTAAAACATCAAAACTCGTAATTCAAAGTGGTTTATCAATCAAGTAAAAAGCGTCCATAATATCAAGTTATCATATAAAAAGTCATCTCTCTTTTCAGGATGACTTTTATTATTATTTATATTCAAAATGTGAAGGAGAAGAAAACCATTTTGGTTTTGTATCAATTCCTAAGTTTGGATTAGTAAATGAAAATGTTTTGAAGTTAAAATATCCTAAATCCACAAATACTCTTCCTGTAATATCTTTTTTCTTAATATAGTTTGATTTATCACTAAATTCACAACTTGAAAAACAAGATCTTGAGTCAGTTGATGCATTTCTATTATCTCATAATACAAAATATCCTCATTCTGGTACTTCATATATATTTTCTCCATCATCTCATCTTACATATGTAGATTTATAATTGGTATCACTTAAATATGTTTCATCTAATTCTACAAAATCTTCACTTCAAACTGCTTTTACAAATACGCTTCCAGATTGAATTTTTAAAGTTTCTCCTGGTAATCAAATTACTCTTTTAATAAAGTATTCTTTTCCATCTATATGAGTGTTAAAAACAACTACATCTCCTCTTTTTGGTTCTGAAAATGCTAAATAACTAAATCTGTCAACAATTATAAATTCTCTATCATAATAACTATCATACATTGATTGACCACTGATTTGGAAAGGAAGAATAAAAAAAGTTCTTACAATTAAAACGATAATCACAATAATGGTTAAATCTTTTCAAAAATCAAAAATTTCACCTCTGAAATTTCTTCCAGATTGTGAATTACTAATATCTTCTCACATGAAAATTCTTATAAATAATAAAAAGTATGGGTTCATTATATGCTATTTTAAAATAAATCAAAAAAAAATAAAACACTCTTTCGAGTATTTTATTCTTTTTTTGCTTTATCATCATCAGAGTTTGGATCATCTAGTGTCCAAAAATCATCAGTTTTTTTGCTTTGAGAAGTTTTTTCACTTGAAGTACTTTCTCATACTGCTGGTTCTTTTAACCAATCTGGAATAGCCATTCCATCATCCCAAAGTTCTTGATTTGAAGT
>JAUCDK010000002.1:0-94008 GCA_034675265.1 Patescibacteria group bacterium | reverse complement strand
TTAAAAACATTCGCCTTACTGATGAAGAAGGGATTATTGAATCAGGAAAAATGGTTTTAAGAACAGAATTTTTTAAGAAAGTATAATTATAAATTCATTCTTAATTTTATAAGTTTATCTTATGCATTTCCTCAATACCTGAAACATCTTCTCAAGAGCACTTTTGATACAAAAAAACCTAGAAGCACAAAAAAATGCCCTTATCATCACGAAAGAAGAAAACATAAAAAAATATTTAAAAATATTTGAATATTTAGAACTTCCACTTACAGAGATAACTTGTGTATCTCAGTTTATTGATTTTGCTAAAAATAGTTCTGGAACTTTTATAGTGAATTATGATTTATTTTTTGCTAAACTTCCAAATAATTGGGAATTAGAAAATAAATTTTCTCTTCATTTACAAAAAGATACTCCTTGTGATTTACAAGAACTTTTAAAAAAATTAAATGATTTTTGATACACTCACAGTGATTTTTTAGAATGATGAAATTATAAAAAAAATGGAGACACATTACAAGTAAAATTAAAAAATAAAAAAGAAATTATTTTTGTAAATTTTTGGTGAGATAGTATTGAAAATATTTTTATTGAAAATTGAGTTCAATCAAAAGATATTGAAAAGATAACTTTTTGAAAACAACAAGAAATCAATTTTTATGCTTTGGAAAATAATTTTTCTAAAGAAATTATTTCATATATTCAAGACAAAAAAATCATTTTAGACAATATTGATATTTTAGAAGGAGCTTGAGAATTATTAGAACTAGAAAATATTTTCTCTCTGGATCTTTTAAAAAACTCTTCTCTTGATCAAAAAAACCTTGATATTACTGATATTTTTATAGATTCTCTTGAAAATCTTATAAAAATTCTGCAAAATGATAAAAAAATAAGCATTTATACAAAAAATGATTCTACACTTGAAACTTTTTTAGAGTATAATAATATTCAAAATATTAGTCTCCATAAAACTCAATTAAATATCTTAAAATCTTTTCAATCACCGACAGAAATTGTTATTTGTGATGATAATTTGTCTAAAATATTTGTCAAAAAAAGAGTAAAAAAATCACTCAGTCAAAACCTTGATTTGCTCTTACAAATCAAACCTTGAGATTATGTTGTCCATATTGATCATGGTATTTGAGTATTTGACGGGATTGTCCAAAAAGAACTTGGAAAATCAAAAAAAGAATATTTAGAAATTCATTATAAAAATAATGACAAACTTTTTGTTCCAATTACAGAAACGACAAGAATTAGTAAATATATTGGAAGTGAAAATCCTACATTAACAGGTTTGTCTACAAAGGAATGGTCAAAGAAATTAGAAAAGGTTTGAGAAGATGTCCAAAAAGTAGCTGAAGAACTTTTAGAAATATACGCAAAAAGAAAACTTTCAAAATGATTTTCATTTCGATATGACTTTGAAGAAATGACTCAATTTGCAAGAAGTTTTGATTATGATTATACACCAGATCAATTGAATGCAGTTGAAGAAATTATAGAAGATATGGCACAGGAAAATCCAATGGAAAGAATTCTTGTCTGAGATGTTGGTTTTTGAAAAACAGAAGTTGCATTTAATGCAGTATACAATGCTTTTTTAAATGGGAAACAATCTATTATTATTTCTCCTTTGGTTGTTTTAGCTTATGAACACTACAATAAAGCTTGTGAAAGATTTTCAAAATTTCCTCTCAATATTGAACTTTTAACTCGTTTTCAAACTAACTCACAAGCAAAAGTTATTTTGAAAAAGCTTAAAGAATGAAAAATAGATTTAATTATTGGAACTCATAGACTCTTATCAGAAAATATAGAATATAAAGATTTATGACTTCTTGTTATTGATGAAGAACACAAATTTTGAGTAAAAGACAAAGAAAAAATCAAAGAAATGAAAGGAAACATCGACATACTTTCTATGTCAGCAACCCCAATTCCAAGAAGTTTAAATATGGCATTAAGTTGAATTAGAAGTGTTTCTATTCTCTCAAAAGCACCATCAATGAGAAAATGAGTCGAAACTTTTGTTTCAAAGTTTGACGATAATATCATTTTACAAGCAGGAAAAAAAGAATTCGAAAGATGAGGACAACTTTTTTTCATTCATAACAGAGTAGAAACTATTGATAATATGGCAAAATATCTCTCTGAATTATTTAAAAATAAAAAAGTGGTAGTAACTCATGGACAACTTCCAGGACATGAACTTGAAGATAGAATTCTTGCATTTAAAAGAAAAGAATATGATATTTTACTTTCATCAACAGTAATAGAAAATGGAATTGATTTTCCAAATGTAAACACCATTATCATAAATGAAGCTTACAAGTTTTGAATCAGCCAAATTCATCAACTCAGAGGAAGAGTTGGAAGATGAGATCAAAGCTGATATTGTTATCTTTTATTCAAAAAAGAAAAAATCTCTGAAGATGCTGCAAAAAGACTAACAACTATGGTAGAATATTCTCATCTTTGAGCATGATTTGAATTAGCAATGAGAGACTTAGAAATTAGAGGATGATGAGATATTTTATGACTCAATCAATCTGGACTTTCTAGTGAAGTTGGTATAAGTGTCTATCTGAAATTATTAGAAGATAAAATTGAAGATTTGAAAGCTCAAATATCTCCTTCTGAAGAAAGTAAAGAAGAAAACAAAAAAATTGAAACCAGTATTGATTTAAATATTCCTGCATATCTTCAAGATGATTTTTTTGATTCTGATTTAGATAAGCTAAATTTTTATAGAGAAATTGAATCTATTTCATCAGGAGAAGAATTAGAACATCTTATACAAGATTTTAAAGAGTTTTCTTGAGAATTATCAAAAGAAAACAAAAATCTATTTCAATTATTAGAAGTAAAAATTATCTCATCAGATTATAAAATAAAATCTATTAGAAGAACTGGAGTAAGTTATGAAATCTCTTTTCAAGAAAATATAAGTATTGAGGAGCTTAAAAATTTTCTTGATATGGATAGAGAAGTAAAATTTATAGTAAACTGATTAACAAGTTTAAAATGTCCTTGTAATAAATTTAGAGACGATGAAGAATTTTTGCAATATTTATATAAAATAATGATTGAAAATAAACAAATCCCAAAAAGAAAAGTTGTTAAAATAAAAAAGTCAAGTGAACACAAGTAAAATCAATTGAAAAAAGGAAAAAAAACTATACAATATACACTGTTATTTTTTAAAATTAAAACATATGAAGAAAATATTGATGCTATTAGCACTTGGTTTCCTACTTGTGAGTTGTGGAAAAGCAGCTACTCAAACAGATCCAAATATAGATTTAAATAATATTACAGGAAAAAGAACTTTTATTGGTTTTGTAGGAACATTTTGTCCTCACTGTCAAGCAGAAGTTCCAGTACTTGATAAATTTTATAGAGAATATAAAGATCAAGTAAATATGCAACTTATTAATACTGATGGTAAAAAATTTATCGGAGATTACATTATCCCTCAAGATACTTCAAATCCTATCAGTTACCAACAAATTACTTGAGAAAAATGTGATTATGTGCCAAGCTTTGTAATTTTTGATGAAAATAAAAACATAATCAACAAAGTTTGTGGAGGAAAAATTTCTCACGAAGAACTTCAAGCACAACTTTTAATACCTAATACTAATACAGAAACTATGGATAACAAATACCAATTAGAATGATTTCAAGAATGAGATGTTTGAGTAATTATGACAACAACAAATGGAAAAATTGAAATTAAATTATTTCCAAATGATGCTCCTAAAACAGTAAATAACTTTTTAGCACTTTCAAAAAATGGATATTATGATAATCTTACTTTTCATAGAGTAATTAAAGATTTTATGATTCAATGAGGAGACCCTGAAGGAACTGGAATGTGATGAGAAAGTATTTATGGTGAAGCATTTGAAGATGAATTTAGTCCAAAATTAAAAAATATTAGAGGTTCTCTTTCAATGGCAAACTCTTGAGCAAATACAAACGGAAGTCAATTCTTTATCAACCAAAAAGATAATAATTTCCTTGATAATAAACACTCAGTATTTGGACAAGTAGTAAATGGACTTGATAATGTAGATAAAATAGCAAGTACAAAAACAGATAAAGATGATAAACCAGAAAAAGAAGTAAAAATGATTAAAGTAGAAGTTGTTCAATTTCAATCTGGTAGTTTAAAACCATATGATTTTAGTCTTGAAGAAGCACAAAAAAAATTAGATGCAGAAAAACAAGCAAAAGCAGAAGCAAATAAAAATAGAGAAGCAAAAGCTTGAGATGAAATCGCAGTAAATTATATTTTAACTACTGTTGATGACGGAAAAGAATATGATAATTCTTATACGAGAGGAACTCCTTTAGAATTTGAAGTTGGTGCTGGAAAAATGATTCCTGGATTTGATGCAGGAGTACTTGGAATGAAAGTCGGAGAAAAAAGAACTCTTAACTTAAAATCAGCTGATGCTTATGGTTCAAGAGATGATAAAAATATTCAAGAAGTTCCAAAAGCAGATTTAAAAGATTTTGAAGATAATGGTTTTAAATTAGAAGTATGAGTAAAACTTCCTACAATGTATGGAGAATTTGAAATTACCGAAGTAAATGCTGATACAGTAAAAATTGACTTAAATCATCCTTTAGCTGGAAAAGATTTAAAATTTGAAGTTGAATTAGTTGAATTTAAAAATTAATAACAAATAAAAAACCTTGGATTCCCAAGGTTTTTTATTTGTCTTTTTTTGAAAATAACATTCATTTTAAATAATCAAAAATAATATCAGGAATTTGAGCATAGAGTGCTATTACTTGTTTTGCTTTATTATAGATTTCAATTATTTCCATTAATACATTTAATACTTTTATCAATTTATACAATACAATAGAAAACAATGTTCCTATAACAATAGTAAAAAAAGTAAGAGTTATATAGAGAATATCTAAAGTTTCCATAAGATTTGCGTTTAAAGATTACAGCTATTATAAAGATTTTATTAAATCTCTTCTATAGTTCTATTTATATCTAAAGTTAAGCTTTTTACAACTTTTTTTATATTGTCTTCTCAAATAATTATTTTATAAACTTTTTTGTTTTCAAATACAATTAAAGCTGGCAATTCTTGAATTTCATACTCACTTATATCAATATTTTGATTGTGAATATCAAGAACTTTAATAGCTAAACTTTGTGAGAAAGATTTTGTTAATAATACAGGTATAGAAATAACAAACTCCTTAAAAAAATCTTTATTCTCATCTCAAGCAAGTAAAATACTTCTTTTTACAAAAATTTTCTCATCTCCATCTTTTGTAGTGATCGTTTTATTTTCTGATTTTCAAATAAGCGCTTCTAAATCAGATTGATTTTTAAGAACTAGTCATGATTGACTTATTTTTTCAGCTGAAAAATCAACTGCTTTATTTTTTACATCAATTGCTTTTTGCTTTAATTGTAAAGCTTGTTCTTTAAATTTTGAAAAATCCATAATTACTTTTTTAATATATAAATCTCCTCAATTATATCATAAAATATAAAAAAAGGCAAAAAAAAGACTTATACTTTCGTATAAGTCTTTTAAAATTAAATGAATAATTTTTATATAACTTTCAAACTAAGATTATCTAGTTTCAGTTAAAGGAAATTCACCCATATTGTTATATTGGTTAGCTGAAATTGTAGCATTTCCAGAAACGATATTTAAGTTAGAAAGTGAAACTTGCCAATCTAATGTATTAGCACCTGATTGAGCAACAACTCCTTCAAGAACTACGATATATGCATTAGTTGAACCAGCATCTACTGTATTTTGAGCAGTAAATGTAACATCTCCTGTAGTTGTTCCAACTGCAGTTTCTCCTAATTTATTATTAGATGAAATTGAGTCTTTATAAACAACTATTTTACCACTACCTGTAGTATAACCTGAGAATAGGTTAGAGAATGTAGCACCAGATAATACTACTGAATCTTTACCAGAAGCAGTAACAGTAAATCTTAATGCAGAAGTAGTTAAGTTTTTAGAAGAGTTAGAAGATTTAGCAATAACTGCTTTGTTTTCAGCAACTAAATGTTGGTTAGAAGCAACATTTACTGATGAAGCATCAATAGCTTTAATTGTTCCGTTAGAACCTCTTACATTTACAGAAGCTTTATTTAATGTTACATTAAATGTTTCATTAACGTTAGTATTAACATCAGCAACTAAGTAGAAAGTTTCAGTTCTATCTTGAGCAATAGAATCTTCTGGATTTAAGTTTGTAAATTCAACACTTGAAGCAGTACTTAATGTAGCAGCTAAGTATTTATTTGTAGGAGTTAAAATTCTAAAGTTAGATAAGTTACCTAAATTAGCTCCTGAGAAAACTAAATCTCTTAATTTAATTGAGTCATTTTCAGCTTTAATTCTGAAAGCTAACACTCTTTGATCTTTATCACCAGCTAAGAATAGTGAAGCTTTTGGATTGTTATCTGAAACAGATAGAATACCTTTAGCATCAGCTACTGTAAATTCAGCTGAATTAGGAACAGAGATAGAAGAAATTGTTTGTGAAGTTAAAGTATCAACAATATCTAAATTAGATAATTTAGCTACGAATTTTCCTGAAGCGTAAGCATCAGAGAAATCAACTCTTAATTCTAATTTAACAGCAGTTTTACCAACTACTTTAGATAAGTTATCAAATTTAACAGTAGTTCCATTAATAGTTTTTGTAGAAACAGGAGTTCCATCAACGTATAATGTAGCAAATGCGTTATTATTATATGAACCAGATGATCCAGCTAATGAGTATTCAGCATTAGAAATACTTACGTCATTACCTTGAGTAACAGCTAAGTTAAGTCCATTTACTAATACAGATTTTGAACCAACCGCAATATTTGTATTACCAAGTCCGTCAACTCTAGTAATGCTTAATCCAGTAGAATCAACAAATACTTGAACTGCAGAGATAGTACCAACAGCAGAAGAAACTTTATTTTGATTAGAAACGTATTCAGCAGTAGCGAAAGAAGTTAATCTTAAGTCTTCAAATCTGAAGTTAGCTGCAGGAGCATTGTCTCTTAATTTACCATAAATTTTAACTTGAGCTGAGTTGCTTACTGTAGCAAGACCTAAGAATACTGCATTACCAGTAGTTCCAGTTGCGCTAGAAGCTGACCAAGTCATAGTAGAAGCACCAATTTGTAAGTAAACTGTATCAAATAATTGATTTACAGCAACGTTAGAATTGAATGGTAATGTAAGATCTTCTAATGTAATAGGAGTTTTAGTAGTAATAGTACCTTGTAGTAAAATTACATCATTAGTTCCTTTTGCATAGTTTTTAGAAAGTTCTACAGAAGTATCTCTTTCGAATTTTAAATCTGAACCATTAATAGAATAAGCGTGTAAATCACTACTTGTTCTAGTTACAGTTGATCTATATCCATTAAGAACTTCAACAGCACTTAAATCTTGATCATTTCTTAAAGAGAATTGGTAAGTATCTCCGTTATTATTTTGAACGTTTAATACTTTAGCTTTGATATAATAAATACCAGAAGCACCATCTTTAACAGTATCATTTAAAACAAATGTTACATCTTTACTAGAAATAGAAGCTTCTTTAGAAACTTTTACACCATTTCTTTCAACATATAATTCAGAAAGATCAGTAAGATCTCCGTTACCATTTTGTCTTAAAGTAATACTTTGGAAGTTTACGTCTCTAGTTTCAGAAGAAGTATCATTATTTTGAACTCTAAATCTTCCTAATTCTACGTAATCTTCAGATTGGTTATATGTAGAAGGAGCTCATTGAACAGAAAAATCTACAGGAGCAACTGTATAAGAAGCAGTTCTTAATGCAGCAGTTGTAAATGATCCGTTATTACTAGCAGCTGAACTAGAAGTAATTTTTCCAGAAAATTGGAAATCATTTCCAGCAACAGTATCTAATTCAACATATAAATCTAAAGCTTCAGTAGAACCAGCTTTAACAACGTAAGCAGGAGCGAAAGAAACTACAGCAGTTCTATCAGAAGAAAACGCAGCTCTTCCAGATAATCTTCTACCATCTTTTTCAAACCATACTCTAGTTGAAGTAGGAACAGAAGCTAAACCAACTGAACTTAATTCAATAGTATTGATTGATACGTCTTTATCACCAGCAGTAAGATCTACTTTAGCGAATCTAACAGTACCTTTGTTTGGAATTTGAGTTCCAGAAGTTGCAGAAGAAGGATTTAAAGAAACTTCAACATTACCACCAGTAACTACAACAGTAGAACCATTGTCAGTACTAGTAGAACCTGAATTAGTTTCAGAAGTAGAACCTGAATTAGTTTCTAAATCTTGACCATCTTCACCAAATAGATCTCCGAATAAATCTCCAAGATCGATTTCTGTATCATCTTCTTCAGAAGAAGTTCCAGTAGTTACTTCAACAGCAGAATCTGCAGAAACAAATACCATTGATCTTTTAGCAGCAGAAGTAGAAGAAACAGTTGTTTCAGCTGATAAAATACCAGCAGTAACAGCAGCTTGTCTGTAAGATTCTCCCCATGGTTCAACACCTTGAGCAGCAGCTACACCTCTAGCTTGCATAACCATTTTTAAAGCTTCAGCTTCAGTAACGAAATCGTTAGGTCTGAATTTAGCATTAGCAGCAATAAAACCAGCGTTTAAAGCAGCTTCAGCATATTTACATCCCCAATCAGAAGCAGGAAGATCTGAAAATTTACCTGTACAAGTTTCAGTAACTTCTACTGAAGATAAATTCATCATCACTTTTAACATTTCTCTTCTTGTAATATTTGATCCTAAGTTATATTTTGAAGGATCAGTAGAATTATCAACGATAACTCCTAAAGAAGCTAATCTGTTAGCAGCGTCAACAGTAGCGTCAGCAGCTTTTACTCCAACAACTGGAGCAACTACTGATAATACTATCGATAAAGCAGCAGCAGAAGCTGTAACTTTTTTAAATAGAGTATTACTCATATAGAAATATAAGTTATAAAAATAAAATATAATGTATTTAGAATCACTTCCAAAAACATCACGATTGAAAGGCTTCCCTTTCAGACCAATTATTACTATATAAAATAGTAACCTAATATTTTAAAGAGAATTAGATATACTCTTTTTTTAGAGAAAACTCTAAAAAGGTTAAAGCCTTAACCTGAAGTTTGCATATGCATAACTCAGGAAAGAAAAAATAAAGAAAATATTTTCTTTATCTCTCTTTTTCCTGCTTTATACATATTAAATGCGAATATCAAGAAAACTTTAAAGTGAAGCGATTTTATCATATATATAATAAAATTGCAAAAATTATTTCTTAAAAATCAGATTATTTTAAAGAACTTTCATAAATACTAGCTCAAATTATAGATTTTATATAAAAAAGTCAAATATTAAATATGAGTTTTCACATTTTCTTCACATAAAAATCATTATCATTTCCTAAAAAATATAGTGAAAAATAAAGAGCCTTTCGTTTTTACTTTTAGCTCTTTGTTTCAATAAAGTACTTATCCATTTGTAACTGTATCTGCAAGATTCATAATTGGTTGCATTATTGCTAATGCGATGAATCATACCACTATTGACATAGTAACAATTATAATAGGTTCTAATAATTTATTAATAACTCAAATAGTATTATCTACCTCTTCATCATAAAAATCTGCTACTTTTAATATAATTTCATCTACTTTTGCTGTTTGTTCTCATATTTGAATCATAGAAACCATCATTTCAGGAAAGAGAGGATCATCTTCAAGAGATTCATAAATTTTCAATCATTTTTTAATATCATCTCTTAAAAATAATATTCTTTGTCTGTATACTTCATTTCCAACTGCATCAGAAGTAATTCTAAGCGATTCAACTATAGAAACTCCTGATTTTAGCATTCATGATAATACTCTTGAAAATTTTGAAAGAATTATTTTTTGTGAAACCATTCCAAAAATAGGAATATGTAATAATATTTTATCAAAATAATATTTTCCTGATGGGGTTGTTTTCCAAATTAAAACTCAAACAATACTTCAAAATACAATAATTAAGAATAACCACCAATAGTAAACGAAAAAATCTGAAATGGCAATAAGTAATTGTGTTGTCCATGGAAGATTTCCAGCTCATGCAAAAATTTCTAATAATTTTGGAACTACCATAGTCATCATAACTATAATTACTCAAATTACTACAATAACAATCATTGCAGGATACATAAGAGCTGATTTTAATTTTCCATTTATAGAAGCTATTTTTTCAACTTGTTCTGCTAAATCTTTTAAAGAAACGTTTAATTTTCAAGTTTTTTCTCAAGATTCTATCATTCAAACTTCTGCAGGAGAAAAAGAAGCAGGGTATAATGATAGACATTCTGAAAGTCATTTTCATTCTTTTAATTCTTTCACAAATCTATTAAGAATATTTTTTAATACTGTTTGTTTCTTTTCTTGTTTTTCTAAAATAGCAACTCATTTTGAAAGAGTAATTCCAGAATTTAACATAGTAGAAAGTAAACGGAAAAATATAACTTTATCCTTTACTGTTAGTGATTGCTTAGAAATAAGATAATCATCTATTTTTGAAAGAAACGATTTTTGTGATTTTGTCTTATTTCAAGCAGAAGATATTTTTTTACTCTCTTCATCTAAAATAAATATATCTGACATATCAAGTTAGTTAAAATGTAAAGGGAAAGAAATATTTTTCCTTTTCCTAATTATTTTGAGTTTTTGCTACACTATATACTTCTTGTAATGAAGTAAGTCCATTTAAAGCTTTCATAATACCATCTTGTTCTAGTGATATCATTCCATCTTGTATGGCTTGTTTGTTAATATTAAATGCACTTTGTCCATTTAATACCATTTCTTTTACTCCATCACTCATTTCTAATACTTCATATAATCATACTCTTCATTTATATCATGTATTATCACAATGTTCACATCAAACTGGTTCATAAAATTTTGGTGACTTCAATATTTCTGGAGAAACTCTTGAAGTAAGTTCTGTTTTTTTTGTTAATTTCAATGCGTTTTGAATATTATATAAAGTATCTTTATCAATTTGATTGACTCATATTTCTTTTTTGCAATGTGGACAAAGTTTTCTAATAAGCCTTTGTGCTATTACCGCATTAAATGATGCTGGTATTAAAAAAGGTTGTATTCACATTTGAATCACTCTTGTTAAAGTTTCAGCTGCTGAGTTGGTATGTATTGTAGACAATACAAGATGTCATGTCAAAGAAGCTTCAATAGCAATTTCTATTGTTTCTTTGTCTCTGATTTCTCAAACCATTATAATGTCTGGATCTTGTCTTAATGCAGTTCTGAGTCAATAAGCAAATGTGTATCAAATCTGAGGTTTTACCTGACTTTGATTGATTCAATCTACTTGATTTTCTACTGGATCTTCTAATGTCATTATATTTACATTTTCTTTATTAAGTAGACTCAAAGCTGCATATAATGTTGTCGACTTTCAAGATCATGTTGGTCAAGAAGTAATAACAATTCCATTAGGAAGAGAAATAGCTGACTTAATTAAATCTAAATTTTGTCATTCTATTCATAAATCTTCCAGTTTTGGTATTTTTTTAGATTTGTCTACAATTCTCATTACTATTTTCTCTCCATGTACTGTTGGGAGAGTTGAAACTCTCAGATCAAGTGGTTTTTCTTCAATCGTTTTTGAAATTCTTCCATCTTGAGGAATACGAGATTCATCAATCTTAAGTTCAGAAAGTATTTTAAATCTTGCTACAATTCCTGCATGAAGAAAGTTTTGGTATTCTAAAATTTCTTTTAATTCACCATCTATTCTATATCTTAATCTAACAAAGTTAGACAAAGGTTCCAAATGAATATCAGATGCTCCTGATAAAACAGCTCATAAAATGATATAGTCACAAATAAGTTGAATATTTTCTCATGTATAGACAAGTTCTCTTAAATTATCAACAGTTTCTTTATAATTCATAGGTAAAAATTAATTTTATTTTTTATTATCTTCAAGTTGAATTGAATGAATATATTGGTCTAAATTTCATAATTCATAATTCAATTCTGATGCTTCTTTATAAACAGTGTTTAAATTCACTTTTTTATTTATTCCATCTTGAAGTTTATTTACTTTTGGTTGAAGTTGTGTTAGATATGTTTCAATACTTTTTAATGTTGGAATAATTTCTACAATATTTCCATTTAATAGCATTGTTTTTCTATTTTTTGCTTGTCATAATATAGTTTCTACTTGTGCTGTCATTTCTCTATATTTTTTTATAACACTTTCAACGAATACTTCAATTTTATATGTAGGAAGCCCTTTAACATAAAATTTTAAATCAACTATTACAGAATATTCATCATTTTTTTCACTTCCATTTTTTACAAATGTAAGGAATCACTCTGGTGAAAGTTGAGAAGATGGTCTTGGACTTGCTGAATTATCAACATATGAATTAAATTCTACTGACTCTATATCTACTAATTTATTTTCATATATGTTATAATTAATTGTTCTTCTTTGTCCTGCAATGGTTCTATTTACTAAGTTATCTTTATAAAATACTAGTGAATTATTATTTTTTTCATCAATACTTCATACTAATCATACATTTTGTAAAAAGTATAAGAATTCTACAATATCTGCTTTTCTTCCAACTAAATCTAATTTTAAAGGAATGTAGAATATTTGCGTACTTACATTTGTTTCAGTTTGATCAACTGGAACTAAATTTTCTATTCAGATTTGTGAAGTAGTTCTTAATTGAAATGTTCTTAAAAGTGATTCTACATAGTTAACAAATGCTAAATCTGTCATATTTCCTTCAACTTCATATCATTCTGTATAAGAAGGAAGCACTTTTGATATTTGATTATTTCTTTCATCAACTACTCATGACTTTTTTACATCATCGATATATTTTTGTTTTTCTGTTAAAAATGCATCATACGAAGAAGATGTATCATTATTAAATTGACTTGTAAAAAATGTTTTTCATTCTTCTGAGACAAGAAGTTTTTTTAATGCTGGATCTTTTACTAAATTATCAAAGGTTGTAACATCTGTAATTCATTTTTGAGCATATGTATCATATTCTGAAATTTTTCCTAATAGTTCATTTTTTATATTAGAAACTGATTTTAATTCTGGATATGTATACACTCATAGTACAATACATAAAACTATAGTAATGAATATAGAAATAATAAGTTTATTTTTTAGTATAGAAAGTTCTTTTTCTAATTTTATGTTTTCCATATTTATAGATTATAAAGATAAATTGTTTTTTAAATTATTGTATTTGAGTTTTAAATCAACTGTTGTTTTTCTTACATATGGTCATTCTCATACTACTTGTGAATCAAAGATTTTTTGTTTTTCTATTAATTGAAAGTTATATGCTGAGTTTTTTTCAATAAAGTTTAAAAAACTTGCTGCAGCTGATATACTTGTTCCTTCAACTAAACTATTTTTTCTATCTCATGTATCTCCAACAATTCATAATCCATTTCCAATATCTGCTCTTTCCCAACTTGAAGAATATACATCACAAGTCATTGAAACTATATTATCACTGGTAACTTTTATGGAATTACAATCAACTTGTTTTTTATCTCCAGCTGCATAATCATTTTTTAATTTATCAAAATCATTAAGAATATCTATAATTTTCATTTTATTTACTTTATTATCCATAAGAAATGAAACTTCTTGTGAAAATCAAAAATTTTCTATCGTATATAAATCTAAAAATATTGACTCCATTTTTGTAGCTAATTGAGTTTTAATTTCTTCTATTTTTGAGCTGTATGAATTATTAAGTGATGCTATTGAAGAACATGAATCGAAAGTATTTTTTTCTTGTAAATCTCATAAAACAAGAAAACAAAATGGATCTAGCATTGACTTTCATGCATAATCAGTATTTTTTTGTACTTGTACATACAAAAAAGAAAGAGCAAAAAATACTACAAGAATCACATTAAAAATAGATAATGTGGTAATTCAAATTTTCATATAGTCTTCTGGTCATTTTTTGCGAGACTGTGATGATTCAGGTTTATCTTTACCGAAATCTAATTCTCAAGATAATTCTTCGAAAATATTTTCAGTATAATTTTCTTGAGATGATGAAATATTTTTTTCTTTGTTATCAATCATAGTAGGTAAATTAATATATAACAACATAATAATATCATATATTTTTATAAATTACAAAAAAATCATACACATTTTCTCCTAGACTTTTAAAAAAACTAAGTTTTAGTTAAAACTTAGTTTTGAATAAATCTAAAAAATTTTGAGAACTTCAAATTTTGATTTTTATATTATCAGGAAAGCTTGCTCTCATGATAGCTCACCAATTTGTAGAATAATATCTATCATCAAGTAAAATAACGATTCCTGTGTCCTTTTTTGTTCTAATAAGTCTTCAAAATCATTGTTTTGTTTTTATAATTGCTTTTGGAATAGAATATTCTCTAAAAGCATCATTATATAATTTTCACCTCGCTTTAAAAATAGGGTCATTTGGAACTAAAAAAGGAAATTTATGTATAAATAAATATTTTAAATCATCTCAAGGAATATCAACTCACTCCCAAAAACTATCAGTTCCAAGTATTACGCTTGAAGCAGAATATTTTTTAAAATGATTCGCGATTTTATGTTTACTTCCACCAACTCATTGAGCTAAAACTGACGTTCATAATTTTTTCAGTGGAATATTGAGAGTAAGATATAAATCACGAATAGCATTAAAACTAGTAAGTAAAACTAAGGTTTTTCATTTTACAAGCGTTAAAAATTCTAATACAAACTCATTTATTTTTGGATTATTATATTTTATAGATCCCAAATCATTTGGAATAAATAACAATGCCTGTTTTGAATAATCAAAATCACTTTCCAAAGTAAAAAAATCAAAATCTTCTAATAAAAGTGTTTTTTTAATATAATCGAATGTATTGTTAATTTGCAAAGTTGCTGAAGTAATCGCTATATTTTCAATTTTATCCCATAAAATACTTTGAAGAAATTTTCCTGGATTTAACACGGTATAATATAGTGTATTATTTCAATTTCTATTTATTGCATACATTGGAATATATGTATCTATTGACTCTTTGGTAGAACATATTTTAATAATCTGTAATATTTCTTCTAAATTTCAAATTTCTGTTTTGAGTGATTGAAATACTTTATCAGGTGAAGTTTGAAGGTAATTAAATATTTCTACATATTGTATTTCTATAGAATGTTGTAATGTTGAAATATTTTCATTTTCTAAAAAAAAGTTCGGTTCAATAAGTGCTTGAAAAGATTCATTTCAAAATGTATTTTGTTTACGAGCATAATCTCAGAATAAATCAAACAGAAATGCTATTTGTGTAAATAAGTTTTCAAATTTTTTGTCGAGATTGTCTATGTGAAAATTTGCTTTTTTTAGAATATTTTGAGTTTTATCAATACTTTCTTTTAGGCTTTGTAAAGAGAAATTTTTAATCATAGCGTCAGTAAGGGTATC
Organism: Patescibacteria group bacterium; assembly: GCA_034675265.1. GTDB lineage: Bacteria > Patescibacteriota > Gracilibacteria > BD1-5 > UBA6164 > UBA7396. Next base: position 78,462 of record JAUCDK010000002.1, on the reverse strand, counting down.
TTCAAGATTATGTGCTTCGTCTATAATTAAGTTTTGAATTTGTCCAAAAATTGGCTGTGTCGAATTTGCATCTTGAATCAAAAGAGAATGATTAATGATGACTATATTTGCAATAGACGCATAACTTCTTGCTTTAAAAATATGTTCATATGATTTATATTCATTACTTTCAAATAATACCAAAAAATGATCTGAATTAATATTTCTTGCAAAATAATTTTCTTGCGGATAAAAATTTAATTCATCTAATTCTCAAAATTCTGTATCAAAAAGCCAAAGAGAAATTTTTGATAAAAATGAAGTTTCATCTGTATCAAATACTTTATTTGCAAATAAAAATTCAAAATATCTTGAAACTGAAAAATAATTTTTTCTTCATTTTAATTTTGAGTATAAAAATTTGTGACCAAAATGTTCCTCTAAAAATTGTAAATCTTTATAAAAAATTTGGTCTTGTAAAGCTTTTGTATTGGTAGAAATAATAACTTGTTCTTTAGTTTTTAAAGCTTTTAAAAGAGAGGGAATTAAATATGCAAAAGTTTTTCAGACTCATGTTGGAGCTTCAATTGCTACTTTTTTATTCTCAAATAATACTTCTTTTATTTTATATGACATTTGAAGTTGATTTTCTCTGAGTTCTGATTTCGGAAGTGATGAAAAAATTTCTTTTATTGTATCATTATCAATATCATTTTTAAAAAATACATCAGGTAATTCTGCAGGTTCATATTTTCCTATAGTTTTAAGAATAATTTTTATAAATTGTTCTTCAGAAATAGTTTCGCTATTCATCTGAAATAATCCTTTATAAAAAGCAAAACATGAGGAAATAGCATGAGAAAAAATATATTGTAAAATATCTTTTTTTTCTTGTGAGAGTTCTTGAAAACTTTGTGTTATTTTTTGAAATAATTTTATAGTTCCAATCGTATCATCCAAAGCTCTATGTGCATCTTTTAAATCTATTCAAAAGCTTTGACAAAGATTTCCAAGATTGAGAGATTTTTCATATGGAAATATGATATTTGCTAAAGTAAATGTATCTAAAACTATATTTTCTTCTATATCTATACCATTTTTAAGTAAAAAATCTCTATCAAAATTGGTATTATGTCATAAAATAGGAGAGTCTTCAATAAATTTTTCTATTTTATCTTTTTGTTCATCATCAAAAAAAGGTGCATTTACTACATCCTGATCAAAAATATTAGTAATATTTGATATCACTTCTGGAATAGGAATTCATGGGTTTATGAGCGTAGAAAAAGTGTCTATAATTTCAAAAGTATTTTCATCAAATTTCACCAATGCAACTTCTAAAATTTTATCGTTTTTTGAATCAACTCAAGTGGTTTCTAAATCTAATGCTACGATCATTTTTTTATGTGTAATGGATAATATTTTCACCTATTATATAAAAATTAACAAAAAGTAAACTTGACATTTATTTTATTTTACTATGATATGAATACTGTTTTCTCATTCAAGGAGGTGCGAGTATGAAAAACTCTGCAAATAACTCTCGTTGAAAGGAGGTGATCCCCTATCTCTGGTAGAACAACAGAAAGTCTACCAGTAATGATAAAGGTTCCGCTCGTGCGAAAATATTTAAACTCCCCGATAAAGGGAGTTTATTTTATATCTAATTTTTTAAATAATTCATCTTTTTCCTTCTTAGTGAGAGCTTTATATTCTCATTCTTTCATATTTCAAAGCAAAATATTTTCTATACGAATTCTTTTGAGTTTTTTTACAATTCATCAAACTTTTTCAACCATTCTTCTAATTTGTCTATTTCTTCATTCTGATATCACAATAGAAAATCTTCCTGATGCATGTCTTTCTACTTTTGCTTTTTTTGTATAACTTCAAAGGATGAACAATCCATTTCTCATTTTTTCTAATGATGAATCTGAAATAGGTCAAAAAGTTTCTACCATATATTCTTTTTCATGATTATAACGAGGATGCATTAAAAAATTTGCTAATCTTCAATCATTGGTCATTAAAATAAGTCCTGTTGTATCTTTATCGAGTCTTCCAATAGGAAATACTCTTTTATCAAGAGGAATGACATCTAAAATCGTTTTTTCATCACTTTGAGCACAAGTAGTTACTACTCATCTTGGTTTGTTCACTTTATAATATAAAAGCTCGTTTTGTTCTTTTATAGCTTGTTGTCACATTTTTACCACATCAATAGTGGGATCTATCATTTGTCCAATTTCAGCTTTTTGTCCATTTACAAAAATTAAACCTTCAGAAATATATTCTTCTGCTTTTCTACGAGAACAAATTCCTGCTTGTGATAGATATTTATGTATTCTTATTTTTTCCATATTATATTTTTAAATTAAAACTTTTTATTTCTTCTAATTGAGCTCTTGTAGTAAATCAAGAAGCTTTTTTATGTCATCATCCATCAAATTTTTTTGCTATTTGAGTTAAGTCAATATCATCTCTTAAAGTTCTTAAAGATGCTTTTATATATTCTCATTTTTGAGTAAGTAATGTTGAATATTTAATTCATTCTGCCATATTTAAATAATCTATCACTCAAGAAATATCTTCATAATTTGTATTAAAACTTTCAAGCATTGATTTATTTACATATGAATACAATACATTTTGTTCATCAATAAAACTATCTGATATAATTTTTCACCAAAGTTTTATAGTAGACAAATTATTTTTTCTAAAAAATCTGTCTATTATAAGTTGATAATCTGCTCAAAATGTAAGTAATTTTCCAGCAATAAAATAGGTAACTTCATTAGTATTTGAATGTTTAAATCCTCCTGTATCTGTATAAATTCATGCAAGTAAATGAGTTGATGTCTGTTTTGATATTACTAAATTTGTTAAAAGTAATATTTCAAAAACTATCATAGTAGTTGCAGAATAGGTAATATTTAAAATATTTTGTCTTGCATACAACTCATTAGTAATATGATGATCTATAGAAATCGTATTATATGTTTTTCCATCAAATAATTCTGGATATATAATATCAAATCAGGTTTGGCTTTTACTTCAACTATCAAAAAATATAATAAGATCATAATTTTTAGGATGAAAATCTTGTTTAAATTTTGCTGTATGTGCAAGAAAGTTGTATTTTTTAGGAATAATATCAACACAAATTAAATCAACCTTCTTATATAAAAAATTATCTTGAATTGCTTGATAAAATCAAGTTGATGATCATAAAGTATCAATATCTGGATTTTTATGGCTTATAAGAGCAATATGTTTTGCATTTTTAAGTTTTTCTATGATTTTTGAGTAGATTTTATATTTTTGTTCCAACATAAAAAAGATTTATTTTGTAAGGAACAATAATATTTTTTTTCTCATTTTTTCAAATACAATACTCTTGCTTTTTCTTATAAATAATGAATAATTTAGTTTTTAATAATACGAACTTCTGGTTGTAATTCTATTGAAAATTTTTCTTGTACTTTATTTTTTGCTAAATCTATAAGATAAAGTAAGTCTAGGTAATTTCCATTATCTGTATTTGTCATTAAAAAATTTGCATGTTTTTCTGAAAAAAAAGCAGTATTATATGAATATCCTTTTAATCCTGATTCTTCAATAAGTCTTCCTGCAGAATATTCTTTTGAATGATTTTTAAAAAAACTTCCACAACTATTTCATTTTGGTTGTACTTCTTCTCTAAATTTAATATTATCAACATCTGTAGAATATTTTTCTTGTAAAGTAGACAAATCAAATCTTACTTTTATAATAAAATATTTTTCTGTTTGTTTAAAAATACTGCTTCTGTATCAAAATGCTGATGTATTTTTATTCATTTTTTCTATATTTCCTGTCTCAAGATTATAGACTTCTGCTTCTAAAAAATTACTTTCTGTTTCAAGTCAAAAACATCCTGCATTTCAAAAAACAGCTCCTCAAAGACTTCCTGGAAGTCAAATAAATCTATGCCATAAATTTTGTCCATAATCATTTTCTAGTTTTTTTGCTATTTCAGAAATAGATTCTGATGAATATACTTCTAAAATTTTTTTTATTGGATTATAAAAAAATCATTTTAAATTATTTTTTATAACAATTCATTCAAACACATCAAAGGCAAATAAAAGATTCGTTCATCCTCATATAAAAAGAAGTTTCAGTTTTTGTTCTTGTGAAAATTGGATAATATCTTTTAGTTTAAAAACATCATCAATATTATTTATTTCATAATAGTACTTCGTTTTCGCTGTAGTTTTAAAATTAGATAAATGAGTAATATCCTTATCTTTTATAAGTGTATTTTCCATATTAATTATTTAAGATAAATGTGTGGAAATAGTATATTCAATAAAAAATAAAAAACAACTTGTAAGTTGTTTTTTATTTTTTAGTTTTCTAAATATCTTTTTATAGCTTGTCATGTAAAACTTTTTTTACATTTTCTTACGGTATCAATATCTCAAGCAATTACTAATTGTCCTCATTCATCTCATCCAGTTGGTCAAATATCAATAATATGATCTGCATTTAAAATAACATCCATATTATGTTCAATAACTAAAACAGTATTTCATTTATCTACTAAAGAATGAAGTATTTTTAATAATTTTTGAGTATCAGAAAAATGAAGTCCTGTCGTTGGTTCATCTAAAATATAGAATGTTTTTGATGTTGATCTTTTAGACAATTCAGTCGCTAATTTAATTCTTTGAGATTCTCAACCTGAAAGTGTAGTTGAGGATTGTCCAAGTTTAATATATCAAAGTCCAACATCATTAAGAACTTCTAAAACTTTTATAATTCTTGGTTGATTTTTAAAAAACTCCAATGCTTCTTCTACCGTCATATCAAGCACATCTGCGATATTTTTTCCTTTAAACGTTACCTCTAAAGTTTCTTTATTAAATCTTTTTCATTCACAATATTCACATTTTACATATACTGGTGGAAGAAAGTGCATTTCTATTTTTTTCACTCCATCTCAGTCACAATATGGACATCTTCCATCTTTTGTATTAAAACTAAATCTTCCTGGTCCATATCATCTAATTAAAGATTCCTCACTCGAAGCAAAAAGTTCACGAATAGTGGTAAATACAGCAGTATACGTTGCTGGATTAGAACGAGGAGTTTTTCAAATAGGTGATTGATCAACTACAATCGCTTTGTCTATATATTGAAGTCAATGAATTTCTTTAAAGTTTCACACAGTTCTTTTAGCACCATTGAGTTCATTTGAAAGATAGTTTGCTAAAATATGATTTACTAATGATGATTTTCAACTTCAAGAAACTCATGTAACTACCGTTAAATGTTCTAAAGGAATTTGAACATCAATATTTTTCAAGTTATTTTGAGATGCTCAAATAATTTCAAGGAAATGTTTAACATGTCTTTTTTTTCTTTCTACCTCAATAGAAATATGTTTTGATAAATATGGTCAAGTAATAGAATTTTTATTTTGAATCAATTCTTCTAAAGTTCCCTCAGCAACAACATTTCATCAGTGAATTCAAGCTCATGGTCAAATGTCTATAATATAATCTGCATTTTTCATAATATCTTCATCATGCTCAACCACAATCAAAGTATTTCCAATATCTCTAAGTTTTTTTAAATTTTCAATGAGCATATCATTATCTCTTGGATGAAGTCAAATAGATGGCTCATCTAAAACATAAATAATTCATTCTAATTTAGTTCCAATTTGTGTTGCAAGACGAATTCTTTGAGATTCTCAACCTGAAAGAGTATTGGATTTTCTAGAAATAGTCATATAATCAAGTCAAACTCAACTTAAAAATTCTAATCTATCACTAATATTTTTCATCACATTTTTTGCTATTTTTTCATCTGTTTTAGACAAAGAAATATTTTTAAAAAAATCAAGAGCGTTTTTTACCGATTTATTTGATAGTTGTCAGATATTAAATCATTGAAAATATACTGATAAACTCTCTAAATTTAACCTATTTCCATCACATGTTGGACAAGTCATATTGGTAATATATTGAGAGAGTTTTTCATCTTCCATATCTCCAGAAAAATATTTTTCTGTTAGTATATTGATCACTCATTTATATTTTGCATGGTAGACTTTTCCTGAAAATGTATTCTCAGGAGACATTTTATAAGTTTCTTCTCATGTTCAATATAAAATAATTTCTCTTTGTTTTTTTGTTAGTTTTCAATATGCAATATTTGCATCTATTTTATATGCTTTACAAACTTGAATTACTAATTCTGAATAGTATGCACTTCAAAACCAAGGTAAAATAGCTCATTCTGCAATAGTAAGACGAGAATTTACAATAGTTTCCTCTAAAAATACTGGTTTTTCTCATAATCCATGACAATCAAGACAACTTCAAGAAGGAGAATTAAAAGAAAAACTTGAAATATCTAATGGTTTCGGAATATGTCAACAAGAAGAACAAACAAAAATATTTGAATATTTTTGTGAAACAATTTCAGTCTCAGTTATAACATCAATATCTAAAAGTCCATTTCCTATTTTAAAAGCGAGACTTAAACTGTCTTTTAACCTTTTTGAATCAAGATTATCATCTCAAGAATAATCTTTTACGACTAATCTATCAAGAATAATATAAATTTGATTTTTATGAGTTGTTTCTACTTTTGGAGTATCATTAAGAGTATAAACATCTTTTCCAATAGAATAACGAATAAATCAAAGTCTTAATACTTCTTTTTTTATTAACTCTAATGAAAGTTCTTCAATATCCTTCAAAATAGGTACTTTTATCATAAATTTTGTACCTATTTCATGGTTTTTTATTTCTTCTATAATACTAGACAATGTATCTTTTTTAATTTCATTTCAACAAACAATACATTTTCTTTGTCCTATATTGAGATATAAAAGTTTATAGTAATCATAAATTTCTGTAATTGTCCCAACAGTAGATCTTGGATTTCTATTGGTTGTTTTTTGATCTATAGAAATAGTTGGAGAAAGTCATTTTATATCTTCATATAAAGCTTCTTCGCTCATTCATCATATAAACATACGAGCATAACTCGAAAGACTTTCTAAATATTTTTGTTGTCCAATATTATAAATAGTCTTAAATGCAAGTGATGATTTTCAACTTCATGAAAGACCTGTAATAACAGTAAGTTTATTTTTAGGAATTTTAACATTTATATTTTTTAAATTATGAGTTTTTGCTCCATATACCTCTAAAAATTCAGACATTTTTATTTTTATTAATCAGTAAGTTCATAAATTCTCATTATATGGAAAAAAAAATATATTCAAGCTTTTGAATATATTTTAATATCAGTGATATTGTTTAATTAAAGATTCTAAAAATCTTTTCAAGGTAGAGTATTTTATACCTGCGAATCTAAAATATTCTACATATTCTTTAAATGCACCATATCAAGCACGCTCTTTTCTTTGAATTCATTGAATTTTTAAATTCCCAAGGTTATACGTAGAAACAGTAGCATCTCTTTGAGTAGCATCAGTTTCATAATAATGGTTTATTGGTACATCTTTTGATTGAAAAGAATATATGTCTATATGTACCAAAAATTTATATTTTCAAATAGAGAAATAAACTTTTGATATTTTTCCTTTTTCTATTGATATTTTATAAGATTCATAATTTTCTTGTTTAAAATTATATTTTTCTGTATCAATAATCTTATCAGTAGTTTTTTTTACATTCTCAGTTTGAGCTTGAATATTTGGAGCTTTTTCCTCAGTTAATAGCGTTTGTGGATTATTATTAAATAACTCTAATTGCATCATGACTTATAATTTAGTAATTATATTACTTTTTGATTATACATTAAAAAATATTTTTTGTCAATTTTTTAATCTGATGCAATAGAAAGTCAATATATCGTCTTTATTCATTTATTTTTCAATAATTTTGCACATTCATTAAATGTAGTTCATGTTGAAACAACATCATCTACAAGAACAAAAACTTTATCGTTATATTTTAAAAACTCTTTTTCATTTATGTAAAATACTCATTTTAAATTTTCTATTCTTTCTATTTTAGACAAATGTGATTGTGGTTTTGTCGATTTAGATTTTTTAAAAAGATTTGTAGTATAATTTAATCAAAAATTGTTTGCTATATTTTTTACTAAAATTTCTGATTGATTATATCATCTACTGAATTTTTTCCAAAAATACATTGGAGTTGAAACAAGAATAACTTCTTGTTTTTTTTCTTGAATATGAAGAAATAATTTTTCTCATAAGTAAAAGGATATATCCTCTAAAATATCTTTTTTTCCATAAAATTTTGCATCTTTTATGAGTTTTTTGATAATTGTATTTTTGTAATGAGTAAAAATAATTATTTTATCAAGATAAAAATGCTTTCTTTTACAATAAAAATGTATTTCAAAATTTCTTGAAATTTGTTTACAATATGGACAAATGGACTCAAAAAATCCTATTTCTTGAACGCACTTTTTACATAAATAAGTTGATTCTACTCAACAATTATAACATTTTTTTGGAGAGATTAAATCTTTAAAAAGCTTAAAAATAGACATATTTTATGTTTGAATATAAAAATATTTTCCATAACTATAACTTTAAAATATCCCCATTTATAAATCCTCCATTTTTTTGAAGTTTTTGTAGTCTTATTTGTTCAATCTCTTTTTTTGTCCATCAAAGATGTTCATAAATTGCAAGTAAAACTTCCTCAACATCAGCTAATTCCTCTTTGTTTTTATCTTTTTGTAATTCAAGGGCTTCCTCTACTAATTTTTTAAATAAAAATTCAAGTTTTTCTGGTCAATCTACTTGTCTAAAATCAGGTTTTTCTCCATTTCAAATAATTTTTGAGATAATGTTATCTCTGACCAGTTTTTCCATAATTTAAAACTAATTTTGATAAACTATCTACTCAAAATCAAGTAGCTCAAACATTATACAAACCATATTTTTCTTTTACCATAGATGGTCATGCAATATCTATATGAGTAAATTTTTCATTTTTCAGACAAAAATTCTTTAAAAATGCTCATCACATAGTGCTTCAAGTCATAACACCAGAAGTATAATTAATAAAATCACTTATTTTTCATTTCGTTTTTTCTATATAAAAGTCATTTAATGGAAGTTCCCAGTACGATTCAAAAGTTTCATTTGTTAATAAACTGTCTATAAATTGTCTATTATCTCACATAATTCCAGCATAATTATATCCCAAAGCTACCATACAAGCTCCTGTTAAAGTAGCCACTGTTGTAATACTTTCTAAAGAATAATTTGAAGAAATATAACTCATTCCATCAGCTAATACAAGTCTTCATTCTGCATCAGTATTTGTAATTTCAACTGTTTTTCAAGAATATGATTTAATAATATCTCCAGGTCTATATGCATCTCCAGAAATACTATTTTCAGCTATTGGTAAAGCTGTAATAACATTACAACTTAAATCTTTTTCATCTAATTCTTTCATCATAAATAAAAGACTTGCACTTCCTGCCATATCATCTTTCATTCCATACATATAATCTTCGACTTTTATATTCAATCATCAAGTATCAAAGGTAATTCATTTTCAAACGAATCAAATATATGGTAATTTTTTGTCTACAATTCTTTCTAAAATCACTAATTTTGGTTTATAATTACTTGCTTTTCAAACTGCTTCAATAAGTCAAAATCATTCTCTTTTTATTTCTTCATATTCAATAACTTTTACACGCGTATTTTTAAATTTTATATTTTTAATATAACTCACATATTTGTCTGGAGTTTTATCAGAAGATGGTTTATTAACTATATCTCTTGCATCTGTAATATTTTTTAATGTAGACAATCTTTCAGACAAATTTTTTCTATTTCACTCAGAAACTAAAAGATTAATTTCTAAATCTTTTTTTTCTTTTTTATATTCACTATAATCATATTTTCAAAGAATAATGCTATCAAGTAATATATTATTTTTATTATATTCAAAAGTGATTTTTCCTGGTATTTTATCTATATTTTCTCATAAAAATAAATGAATATCTTGTTTTATGTCTAAATAAAAAAACAAAGTAAGCTCTTCAAAATCATCTCTTCCAAGATATATTTTAAAAGTCGTATTTTTTTGTTCTTCAAAAATACTTTCTATTTTAGACAAAACTTTGTCTCATAAATCTAAAAAACTTAATTTTTCTGCATCAAATTTATTTGTAAGAAGGAAAAATAAATTTGATTTTTCTACTTCAGAGTAACTATTTATAATTTGCAACATATTATTTTTTATTAGGATTTAATTTATAGTAACTTAAAAAAAAGTATATCGATTCCAAAAGTAATAATATTCAAATATAGAGAATTTCAAAATTATTAAATATAAAAAATAAAAGGATTCAAAAAATGTTTACTATGTGTGAAAAAGTATGAATAATATAATAATCTACTAAGATTTTTCATTTAATAAAATAAGTTGAAATCACTCATCAAAACGATAAAAGAAATGTAAGAATCAATAAATAAATCGATTTATAATCAATAAGTCAAAAATAAATAATTATATAAAAAAATTGATATAATCATACAAAAATACCCAAACAAAGAGAAATATAATTCACATATTTTTTATGAATAAAAATATTATATCAAGACTGAATTATTAAAATAAGAAGGATAATAATCGAAAAATCAAAAATTTGATAGAGTAGTCAAAATAAAATTCATAAATACGTAAAAATAATTCCAATATATCTTAAAATAATTTTATCTTTTTTTAAAATTGGTATTTTAGGAAGAAATTCAAACCATAATATACCAAAAAGAGTCGCAATAAAACTCACCCAAAACAATAGATTTTGATGAAAAAGGTAATAATAAAAATAAAAAAGAACAAATCAAAAAATATACATACTAAAATGTATCAATAAAGAATCATCAAAATGTTCTCTTTTTCCTAAAAATCTATCATAATAGAGCAATACTGGAAAAATTAACAAAATCAAAAAACCATTTATTAAATCAATATAATTGAAATAATTATGATCACTAAAAATGATAAAAAAATAATTTACTACATAAAAAACAGAGAAAATAAGCGAATTAATTCTTAAAAAGTTTCTAGCAAGAGATGAAAATTTTGAAACAAAATAAAAAACAAATATTAATATATTTACTATAAGAATAAAAAATGAAAAATTTAATGACTCAAAACTTAATGAGATTAAATATAATGAAAGATAAAATAAAATAAATCCAATATAGTATGAAAATTTTTTCAAAAAAAATACTAATGTCTGAAACGTAAATACACTTGATAATACTGAATTTTCTTTATTTTCAGATACTTCTTTTGTATCACTTGATGAAAAATAAAAAAATAAAAAAATTGATATTACAAAGAAAATAATAATTTCAAAAAGCAAATTTCAAAAAAATGATTGTAAAATAATAGTATCTGAAGTTGAAAATATAATACTATCCTTCAAAGAAAGATTAATAATATCTTGCTGTATAAAAAGTTCTTTTCAAAAAATATCTTTTTTTTGAGAAAAACTGTAAAAAACATAAAAAATAAATGAATAGAGAATTGATAATAAAAAGAATAAATACCTCATAAACAAAAAAATGAGTGACTAAAAATTTATCACTCAAAATATAAACAAAAAACTTAAAATTACAACATTAAAACTCAAACTCACTACTCATCTCACAAATTGAAGCAATATGAATGCTATATTTACAAACAAGAAGTAAAACATTCCATAAAAATTAATATTCATTTCATATATTCCAAAAAAATTCAAAAGATTTAAAGCTAAAAATATACTTGAATAAAAAATAACTAAAAATAAAAGTGGATTTTTTAAAAAATATATTAATGCTAAAACTTTTTCTACAAAATTATGATATCATTTTACAATTTTTGTGTAAGAATAAGCCTTTCCTGTTAGTCTTGATTTTAATATCATGAGATTTTGTCTAATAACTTTATCTCTCAAATAAAAATTTTCTTTTATTTTATTATTTTCTTTTGAAGGAATAATATATATTAAAAACTTTTTTTGTTTTTCCTTATTCAATAATTTCAATTTTTTTTCATATTTTTCTATCAAAAGCTTTGTTTTTAAATAACTACTTGAAGTAGTGTCTATTTTAAACTTTTCTTTTTTCTCAAGATTTGGTTTAAAAAATTCAATAAGTCATTGAAAAAAAGTTTTTAAAATATATCAAATATCTTGTTCTTTTGGAATAAAATTTACTTTTGATCCTACTTCTTTCAGGAGTTTATTGGTTTCTGATAATAGTTTTTTTGCTTCTGCATTTTTAGTTGATTCTAAAATTCTAAGCTCTAATTCTCAAATTTTACTTAAAGCAACTTCTCAAATTTGCCTTAATTTTGTAATATTTGTAGAATTTTTTAATTTTACAAGTGTATTATATAATTCTTTTAATTTTTCTTTTTTCTCAAAATCAAGATATGCATTATTTGGTAAATCTATAAAATACTTCAATTTAAGCATTACTTTTGTAATAATGTCATAAACTTCATCAAGTTCCTTTTTCATTTGAAAATCTTCAATTTTTACCTCTTCTACCACCTTTATTTTTTCCTTTTGATCTTCTTGTTTCTTTTGAATCTGTTTTTTGTTTGATTCTAAATATATTCTATATTGTTCATGAAGCTCATGAATAATTTTTTCTTTCTCTTCTAAAGAAGTTTCCTTGCTTGGATAAATATATTTTAAATCATATTTTAAGTTATCTTTTAATCTTAAATACGCTTTAAAAATATCTTGTGATACAATGGTTCCAACTTTTCATTCACCATTTTGAAAAATTTCAAAGTAAAATTTATTTCATTCCACCTCAATATTATCCATAGTTTGTATGGATAAAACAGAAAATCACTCTTTATGTAATAATTCTTTTAAAAGACTTTCAGACTCTGCCTTTCTAATAAGGTTATATTTTTCTAATCATTTAGAAACCTCTACTTTAAAATTTTTCATTTTATGTTTTTTCTATAATGTAAAATTATACTGCTAAATGTTGTGGAGCTAAAAATTGAGATAAAATATTATCTACTCATGCAACATAATCGTCATTTTGATTTAAGTTTTTTGTAAACTCAGCTAATTCATAACAACCAGCTAATTCCTCTTTTTTTGCTTCTACAACTATATCTGTTTGTTCTCCCAGATATGATAATGCTTTATTAATATCTCATTTTTTTAATGCTTCTTTAGAAGCACCCATTTCGATTCATAATCCATTTTCAATTCTTTCTGACATATATTATAAATTATTAAGTAAAAATCAAAAACTATTCAATTCTTTTTGTTTTTCAACCACTTCTTTTTTTCTCATTCCGGCAATTTTAGTAAAATTTTCTTTTGAAATATCGCTTATTTGTTGTTTTTCTATTTCGCTCATAAATACTTCTAAAGATTTATATAATTTTTCCAAACCACCTTCGTCTAAAAAATCTAAACTATCAAGATATAATTTTTTTTGTTTCTCATTTATATTAAGATTTTCAATTATAGTTGTGATAATTTTTTTCTTTTTTGATTTTTCAGAGTATTTCTTAAAAATATTCAAAATCATAGTTTATCTTAATTAAAAAAATAATTATTAACATTTTATCATAATTTTTCATTAATTACAAATTATTTAAATATATAAATATAAATTAGTAATAGTAATAATAAATTTTGTGAAAAACTCTTTTATTGAAAATAATACCATAAAACATATAAAATAATAACAAATAAAATAAAAAGTATTTTTTCTTACTTTATTTAAGCCAAGAATAATTATTAACATTTTTTTTACAATAATTATTTTTTCTAATTGACTTGTGTTTAATAAGTAAATCAGTATTATAAACTTGTGAAATAATATTTAACAATTAAAAAAAAATATGACTGAACAAAATAAAAATTCAAATAAATTTCTATTATTTTTTATAATATTTTTAACATCTTTTTCACTTGGTTTTTACATTTCTCAAAATATAGATATTTTTGATAAAATAGAGGAAAAACAACCAAATCAAACTTTTGTTGACACTTTTATAAAAGATAAAATGTTAAAAAAAGATTTAAACTTAGATCTTTTTTGGCAAGTTTACAATATCGTTTCTCAAAATTATTATTCTGCTGATGAAACAAAAAATAAAGATTTAGAATACTGAGTTATTGATTGATTTGTAAAATCTCTTGGAGATAAATTTTCAGAGTTTATGACTCCTGAATTAACAAAAGAATTTGAAAGCGCTTTAAGTTGAGATTTTGAATGAATAGGAGCTGTAATTAATAAACATGAACTTTGAATAGTTGTTGATAGAGTATTAAAATGATCTCCAGCATTGAAAGATGGAGTATTACAATGAGATATTATTGTGGAAGCAAATGGAATTGATTTAAAAGATCTCACTTCAACAGAAGCTGTAAATTATATAAAATGACCAGCTGGAACAAAAGTAACTTTGAAAATAATTCGTTCTTGAGAAAGTGATTTTTTAATAAAAGAAATTACTAGAGATAAAATAAAAATTCCTTCAGTTGATACTCTTGATATGAAAGATGAAGAAATTTGATATATTACTTTAAATTTATTTGGAGAAAATACATCAAAAGAATTTTTAGAAATGCTCAATACATTTCAAGATGAGAAAGTGAAATGAATTATTATAGATTTAAGAGATAACGGAGGATGATATTTAAATAGTGCGGTTGAAATACTTTCACATTTTATTGAAAATGGAAAACCTTTGGTTACTACAAAATATAAAGATAGTATTTTAAATAATACGTATTATAGTGAAAATGTTTGAAAAATTTTTGACAAAAAATTAGTCCTACTTATTAATGGAAACTCTGCATCTGCCTCTGAAATAACAGCTTGAGCATTGAAAGATTATAATAAAGCAATTCTTGTTTGAGAAAAATCATATGGAAAATGATCAGTTCAACAACCATTTGATCTTCCAGATGGAAGTATGTTAAAACTTACTATTGCAAAATGGTACACTCCAAAAGATGTGTCTATTGACCACAATGGTATTGAACCAGATATAAAAGTAAGTTTTAAAAAAGAAGATTATACACCACAACCAGGAAAAGAAGATGAATTTGTACCATATGATAGACAACTAGAGGAGGCAAAAGTAATTTTGAAAAAATTTATAAAACTTGGAAATATTTGACTTGTAGTTGATGAATATGAAAAAGAACATCCTGAACTTTCACAAACAGGAACTACTTCACCAACACAAGAGTAAAAAAATAAAAAATAGAACTTTTAAGTTCTATTTTTTTGCATTCACAACATTTTCTATATAATAAAAGTAATATTTGATATCTATAAAAATATGAATTATTATTTTATTACAAAACTCATAATTTTTTGATAAAAATAGAACCATTCTATTTTTTATTTTTTAATTTTAAAAATTATGTTACAACAAAATGATAAAGTTTTATTTGATTTAATACAATCAGAATCAAAAAGACAAGATGAAGAAATTGAATTAATTGCTTCAGAAAATTATGTTTCTAGAGATGTTTTAGAAGCAAATTGAAGTATTTTGACAAATAAATATTCAGAAGGATATCCTGGTAAAAGATATTATGCTGGACAAGAATTTATTGATCAAGTAGAAGAGTTAGCAATAAATAGAGCAAAAGAGTTATTTTGAGCTGAATATGTAAATGTTCAACCTTTATCATGAAGTCCAGCAAATTTAGCTTGTTATTTAGCTGTTTTAAAACCATGAGATAAAGTTTTATGATTATCACTAGATCAATGAGGACACTTAAGTCACGGACATCCTTTAAATTTTTCATGACTTTTATATAATATAATTCCTTATACTTTAAATAAAGATACAGAAATTATAGATATGGATGAAGTTGAGAGACTTGCTTTAGAACACAAACCTCAAATGATTTTAGCTTGATTTTCAGCTTATCCTAGAAGTCTTGATTGGAAAAGATTTAGAGATATTGCAGATAAAGTGTGAGCAGTTTTAATGGCTGATATAGCACATATTGCTTGACTTATAGCTTGATGAGTTTTAGAAAATCCTACTTCCTATTGTGATATAGTTACAACAACTACTCATAAAACTTTAAGATGACCAAGATGAGCTATTATTATGTCAAAAGAAAAGTTTTCTCCAGCTATAGCAAGAGCAGTTTTTCCTTGAGTTCAAGGTTGACCTCATGAAAATTTAATTGCAGCAAAAGCAGTTGCATTTAAAGAAGCACTTGACCCAAGTTTTAAAATATACGCTTCTCAAGTAGTAAAAAATGCAAAAATTTTTGCTTCTGAGCTTATGAATGCTGGATTTAAAGTTGTTTCAAATGGAACAGATAATCATTTAGTTTTAGTAGATGTATTTTCAAGTTTTTGAGTTACTGGAAAAGAAGCTGAAAAAGTATTGGAACTAGTCGGGCTTTCGACAAATAAAAATATGATTCCATACGATCCAAGAAAACCTCTTGATCCAAGTGGAATTAGAATAGGAACACCAGCAGCAACCACAAGATGAATGAAAGAAGAGGAAATAAAAATTATAGCTAAAATATTTACTCAAAGTATAGAAGCTTTACAACAAGCAAAATGATATAATTCAACAGTAGAAGATAAATCAAATATGGAAATATTTGAAAATTCAGATTTACAATCAAAATTAAAAGTTTTAAAAGCGGAAGTTTTAGATTTATGTAAAAAATTTCCTATTTATAAATAGTTGAGAAAAAAATGACTAAAATAATTTGAATAGATTTAGATGAAGTATTAGCTGAAAGTATTGATTTTATACTAGATTTTCATGATTATAAAATTGCATGAAATTCACTTATAAGAGAAGATATTGTAGATTATTATCTTCACAATATTTCTAAATTTTGAGTTTCAAAAGAACAAGCTATAGAATGGTTTCGCCTTGCTTTTTTATGAGATAATAATTTAGAAATAACTCCTGTTTTTTGAGCATTAGAAAAATTACTTTTTCATAAAACAAAAGGATATTCTTTTAAAATAGTAACAGCTCGTCAATCAGAAATTTTGAGTGAATATACTCAAAAATGGGTTGAAAAGCATTATCCAAATATTTTTGAAAATATTTTGTTTGCGAATCATTTTACAAAAAAAGACGTTACAAAATCAGAACTTTGCAAACTTCATAATATTGAAATGATGGTAGAAGATAATCCTACTTATGCTCTTGAACTCGCTGAAAATGGGATTTTTACTTTCTTACTTGAAAAACCTTGGAATAAAGATTTTTTACTTGAACATCCAAATTTGAAAAGAGTACAATCTTGGCAAGAAATTTATTTTTAAAAAGAGCAACTTCATTTGAAGTTGCGCTTTTTTGTATTAACCTATTCTTCCATTTACAAGGATAAGCATATATTTATAAACATTCATTTTAAAAAGAAATGTTTTATATCATTCTGGAGTAAATCTTGCTACCATTTGTAGATTTTCCATTTCAGTTATTTTTTCATTTAATTTTTTTTGAAGTAATGTGTAAAATTCGGCTTTTTTACTTTCAGAAATTTTATTTTCATAAGTAGTTAAAATTTTCTCAATTTGTGAGCTTACTTTTGCTCATAGTTCATTTTGAAGATTTGTGAAGTTATAAAAATTTTCTTGAACTTTTATGTATTCACCTACTTTATCTTTTTGCTCTTGAGTAATATTTGCTTTTTGGAAAGCTTTCATATCTTCTATATCTTGAGCTAAAAATTCTAAATGATTTTTCCATTTTTTTGCATCAGAATATTTAAATTCTGATTTGTAATTAATCATCATTCCTAATACAAAAGTATTATATTTATCTTGAAATGATTCAATAGTCATAGATGTTTCACCAATTTTACATTTTTTTTGAACTGGTAGGCTTTCAAGTTCAAAATATTGTCCTCATACATTTTCACAAAGTTTTGCAGGATCTTTATCAAATTTTTCATCTGCAAATGCAAAATTCATGCTCATAATAGAAACAAGAATTAAAAGTGGAATTTTTTTCATATATAAAAATTATTAATTAAATTGTACTCTCTAAAACCTATTTATTTTGTAAAAGTGACAAAAAAAGTTTTCTCTTATAAATTATTTGATTTTTTCCTCTATTTTTATATGCTTTTGATATGAAAAATATTTCCTTTCCGAGAGTATTAGAATACAAAAAATACACAAAATAATTTTAAAATGTATGATGTTTCAATTATTGTTATTATTTTTTCTTTGAATTTTTAGTTCTTTTTTTCTTATATATATTTTTTCAAAATTATTTTATAAATTAAATTTATTAGATAATCCTGTAAAATATAATAAAAAAAGGCTTCCTATTCCATATAGTATGTGAGTAGTATTTTTTATTGGTTTTTTAATTTTGAGTTATTTTTTTATAGATCATAATTATAAACTCTATTTATTGTGGTTATTTTGAGGTATTATTACTTTGGTGAGCTTTATAGATGATAGATTGAATATCAGTCCTAAAATTAGACTTTTGATGCAAATAATCATTTGAGCAAGTATTGGTTTAACAGCAATAAAAGTTTGATATGTAAGTAATATTTTTTGATGAATTATTGATTTAGATACTTTTTTTATTGAATTATTTCAGTATAAAATTTATATTGTTTCGCTTATTTTTACTATTATTTGGTATGTATTTATTTTTAATTCTCTCAATTGGACTGATGGAATTCAGGGAAATACGTCATGACTTTCTTTTATTAGTTTTTTTGTACTTTTTTTACTTGGATTAAAACTA
The DNA here is from genome assembly GCA_034675265.1 of Patescibacteria group bacterium. Lineage (GTDB taxonomy): Bacteria > Patescibacteriota > Gracilibacteria > BD1-5 > UBA6164 > UBA7396. Next base: position 59,710 of record JAUCDK010000002.1, on the reverse strand, counting down.
TATTTTACTGATGAGTATGTTTGAGGAGTTGAAAATGCTAAATTTATTCTTTCTCTTACTACGATTTTAATGGCTATTTTGCTTCCTTTTTTCTATTTTGACTATAAAGAAAAAATTCTTATGTGAGATGCTGGAACGATGTTTTTATGATTTATGTTAGCAAGTTTAGCTATTATTTCATGATGAAAAGTTGCAACAGTTTTGGTTGTATTTGGAATGTATGCCATTGATGCTATTTATGTTATATCAACAAGATTAAAAAACAAAAAAAATCCTCTTCAATGAGATTTTACTCATCTTCATCATAGATTACTTCAATTATGATTATCAAAAAATCAAGTATTAGTTTTTTTATTTAGTTTTTCATTTTTATTTTGAGTAAGTTCACTTTTTTTAGAAAAAGAAGGGAAAATTACTTTATTTATAGGAATGATATTTTTTGTTATTTTTTCTCCTAAAATACTTGCTAAATTTTTATCACATGAAAAAAAATAGATTTGCATTTACATTTATAGAAATATTAGTAGCTATCAGTATATTATCTATTGTAAGTATTTTTGCATTATCATGATTTTCTAGAAATTTTGAGAGACAATCTTTAAACGAAGAATTAGTATTTTTTCAAGATACATTAAAAAAATTGGAGAAAGATATTGGAAAAAATACCACAGATTACCAGATTTTTATAAATAAATGAGAAATATATTATTATACAATAAATAAAAATTATTTAAAAAATACACAAAATATAGTGAATTTTCAATCGTATACTTGAGTTATTCAAACCTCAAGTTGAACAGATTTCTTAAAAATATTTAGTGATAATATGTTAATTCATTCTTATTCTGGAAGCCAAATATACGAGTATAGTTTTGATCAAAAAACGAATTATAAAATAGAAACTTCAAATACTTGAAAAAAATTAAATTCTCTTTATATTTATCATTATAAAAATATAGATGCTTGAAAAAAAGTCTATTTAATGGAAATTAAAAATGGGACTCAAACATATGATTCCATACAAATTAAAAATACTATTGGACAAAAAAGACAAATTTTGACAAATAGTGGACAGATAATTTCTTGAAATATTTTGCTTACTTTTGAGGATAATAAATGAATTACTACCTTTCTACAACTAACACAATAATTATGAAAATAGCATATTTTTGAACTGGAGAATTTTCTCGTAATATTTTAGCTGAAATTTTAGAAAAAAATACTTTAGAAGTAAAATTGGCAGTCTCACAACCAGATAAACCTTTTGGAAGAAAACAAGAGTTGATTCCTACGCCAGTAAAACAACTTGCTTTAGAAAAAAATTTAGAAATACTTCAACCTGAGAAATTAAAAAATAATACAGAGTTTTTTGACAAATTAACATCTTTTGAACTTGATTTTATCATTGTGGTTGCATATGGAAAAATTATACCAAAAGAAATTTTAGAGATTCCAAAATATGGATGTATTAATATTCATGGGAGTATTTTACCAGCATATCGTTGAGCAAGTCCTATACAAGAAAGTTTGAAGAATTGAGATACAAAGACATGATTGACAATTATGTACATGTCAGAATGAATGGATGAATGAGATGTGCTTAAAATAGAGGAAATAAATATAGACATACTTGACAAAACTCCAGAATTATTTAAAAAATTTGAAAATATATGAGTTAATTTACTCACTTCAACTTTAAAATGAATTGTTTCTTCTGAAATACAATGAGTTCCACAAGATCATTCAAAAGCAACATATTGTTCAAAAATTTCAAAAGAAGATGGAAAAATAGATTTTGAAACGGAAAGTGTTTTTGATATTTATAATAAATATAGAGCATACTTTCCTTGGCCAGGAATTTATAGTTATTATGAAGGAAAAAAGTTTGATATTACCGATTGTTTTTTTGAAGAAAATGAATTATATTTTGATGATGATTTCCAACTTGGAGATGTGGTTGAATTTGAAGATCATGGAAAAAATTATATTTGAATTCTTTGTAAATGAGGGATTTTGATTTTAAATAAAGTAAAACTTGAATGAAAAAAAGAAATGAGTATAAAGGATTTTATAAATGGAAATAAAAATTTTTTAGAGTATAATTTTTTATAAAATGAATAGTGAATTTATTTATAAAGTTTGAGATAATTTTATACTTATATGAATTTTACGGTTTATAACGATGTTTTTTATTTCTTTTTTTGTTTGATATTATCAAGAAAAATTAAAAATAAAGATTGATACAATAAAAGTTATTACTATTCATTTATTATGTTTTTTTCTATTATTTACAACTATTATTATTTATTTATAATTCTATGTTTAATATTGCTATTAATACTTTTAAAGAAATTGTGAGAAACAAGTTTTTATACTTAATATTAGTATTTGCTTTTTTATTTATAATTTTTTCGATTTCACTTGGAAAACTTACTATTTGAGAAGATTCAAAAGTAATTACTGATTTTTGAATTGCAATGATAGAAATATTTTGACTGATATGAGTATTGTTTGTTTGAAGTCAGCTTTTATTTAAAGAAATAGAAGGGAAAACAATTTTTCTTATTCTTTCAAAACCAATAAAAAGATATGAATTTATTTTAGGAAAATTTTTCTGATTTGGAATGATTATTTTTCTTATCACTTTTCTTCAATCAGTTCTTTACATAATCGTTTTATTTTTGAAAGGAATACAAATAGAGCCATTAATAATCTTTTCACTCTTTTTTATTTTACTAAAATTACTTATTTTAGTAGCAATTGTATTATTTTTCTCTACATTTATGTCTAATATATTGACTATAATTGTGTCTATAATGGTTTATTTTGTAAGTCATAGTTTCAGCTTATTACTTGACTTAGTGATGAAAACAAAAATTGCGTTTTTAGAAATTATAGCAAAAATTTTACAATTATTATTTCCTCCATTTGAGGCTTTAAATACAAAAGATTATATTTGAAGTTTTATTCAATTTTCGACATCATTTTTTATTCAAAATATATTATATGCGCTTGTATATTTAGCTCTTATTTTATTTTTTACAGTTTTAATATTTAATAGAAAGAAATTTGAAAATTAATTATCCAGATAATGAGGAATTTTTTTCACTTCCTTTTTATGTAGACAAGAGAGTTTTAATACCTAGAAATGATACAGAAGTATTAGTAGAACAAGTTATAAAAAATTTAAAATGAGCTCAAAATAAAGATATTTCATTTATAGACATTGGAACAGGAAGTTCTGCTATAGTTACAGCAGTTACAAAAAATACTCCAGTTTCTTTAAAACAAATATTTGCTGTTGATATTTCACTTGATGCCTTAGAAGTTGCAAAAATAAATATTGAAAAAAATAATATTCAAGATAAAGTTTCATTATATAATTCAGATTTACTTGAGATTTTTCTATCTTGAAATAAAAAAATTGAAGCTAAAAACCTTATTATTACAGCAAATCTTCCATATATAAAAAATGGAGATATTGAAAATATGGACCAAGAAGTTCTTGATAATGAACCACATATAGCATTATTTTGATGAGAAAAAACAGGTTTTGAAATGTATGAAAAACTTATTTGAGAAATATATGAATTAAAAAAAATCTATCATTTCGATAGTATTCAAGTTTTTATAGAAATCGGATTTGATCAATATGAGTATTCTCATAAATATTTATCTCAGAAATGATTAAAGTTTGAATATTTTAAGGATTTGAATACTATTTATAGAGTAATAAAAATTACGTGGTAAGGTTATTTACGAATTATTCATTTATTATGTTACTATTTTAAGATGTGATTAGAAGATTTTATTCCAAGTGAGTCATGAGCTGATGCAGGACCCAAATCAAGTGAAATTTCAGAAAAATTTAAAGAGGCTGTAAAAAAAGCAGGAGCGTGAATTAAAAGAGTTCAAAAAGATGAAAAAAAAGCAAGAAAATTCGATTTACTTTTAGCTCAATTTTTGACTCAAATCATAAGAAATCCAAAGTATGATTTTTTACTGGATGATTTATTTAAAACTTTGGATAGTGGATACAGTTCAAATTTTTTACTTTGAATATTATCGCTTGTATATCTACCGATTAGTGATAAAATAAGAGAGTTATCAACAAAAGAAATTATAGAATTTGATTATGTAAAAACTTTTCAAATCGTACATTTTGATGACAATAATCTTGATGAACAAATTAAAAATAGAATTAATTTTTGGCTTGAAGATATTACAGATATTATATCAATTGAATATTCATCACTTCAAATTTCACAAATAAAAACATTATTTATTAAAAAAGAAGCATACAATCAATTAGTAATTTTTTCTTCATTAGTATTTAAATTTTTCTTTGAAGAATTAAATATTGAAATATCACAAAAAAAATCACAAAATTATATTGATTTTATTATGCAACAAGTTTATACAAAAATTCAAACTTTAGAATCAGAAGAAGTGTAAATAAAACACTTATAAAAAATGTCAATATATATTATTTTTGCTTATTAAAAAGAAGAGTTTAATCTTAAAAAGAAAAATCTTCTTTTTATTTTTGACAAAAAGAGAAAATAAATATTATGTAAGTGTAATATTTACATTTTAATAAATCAAAATAAATCCTTTAAAAAATAGGTTATGGAAAAGTATTTATTTTTTTTGAAAATTAGTAAGTGTAAATTATACATATTATTTTTTCACTTTAAAATTATGAAAAAAGAAGCTCTTATAATCGTTGATTATCAAAATGATTTTGCACATCCAGAATGAAGTTTATATGTACAATGATGAGAAACAATACTTCCTTTCATTAATAATTTGATACAAGAAGTAAAATCTAGATCTGGAATTATTATCACTTCTCAAGATTGGCATCCTGAAAATCATATTTCTTTTGCTTCAACTTTTTGATTAGATGATTTTACTCCAAAAGATTGAGAAATAAAGTGGCCAAAACATTGTGTAGAAAATACATGGTGAGCTGAATTTTTAGATGGATTTCATAGTCATTGAATTGATAGAAAAGTTTTAAAATGAAACAAACAAGATATTGATTCATATAGCTCATTTGGATGAATAGAAAAAGTAACAGGATCAACTCTTGAGAGTATTTTAAAATCCTATAATGCAAAAGTTTTACATATTGTTTGATTAGCAACCGAATATTGTGATTATGCAACGGTAGAAGATGCTATTAAATTATGATATGAAGTTGTGGTACATACAAGAGGAATAAAAGCCGTGAATGTGAATCCTCATGATGGAATCATTGCTATTTCTAAAATGAATCAAATGGGGGCAAAAATTTTACCTTAAAACAATATTTACACATTAATAAAAATCAAAAACATGAAAAATAATATTTATTCTCCAAAAGATTTTTTCGCAGTAGCAAGAGATGAGGCAGAAGTAAATAATCTCCTTAATACTGATATTTATAAATTTATGATGCTTGATTTTGTTTTAGCAAATCCTGAATGGAAAAACATCCAAGTAAAACGGAAAATGACTATCAGAAGTAAAGGTATAAAAACAGCGTTTGTAATTCCAGAAAGTGCATTAATTGAACAACTTGAAGCTACTAAAAATATTTCTTGAGTTTCAGAAGCAGATTTATCCTATTTAAGATGAATGACTCGTCCAGATGGAAATAGACTTTTTCAAGAAGAAACGTTAGATTTTTTAAAACATTTCAGACTTTCTGAATATCAAGTTGGAACTGATGAAAATGGAAATTATGAATTAGAATTTATCGGACCTTGGGCAACTTCTATTTTATGGGAAATTTATGGACTGAAAATTATCAATAGTTTGTATTTATATCATTATATTAGAAAAGAAAAACTTACTAATGTAGAATTCAATCAAATTATAAATGAAACACTCCACAGACTTTACAGTGATATAGAAATTTTTAAACAAACTCCAGAAGCTACATTTTCAGAGTTTTGAACCAGAAGATCAGCCAGTACAGATTATCAAAGAATGGTATATGAAATATTATCATGAACACTTCCTGAGCAATGTCTTGGAACTTCAAATGTAATGATTGCCAGAGAATTTTGACTTGCTAATCCAAAAGGAACAAATGCCCATGAGCTTCGCATGATAACAACAGCGCTTTATGATGAAAAAGATGATATTGTGAATGCAATGTATGATGTAGACAAAAAGTGGGCAAAACACTTTCCTGGTCTTTCAGTTTTACTTCCTGATACATATGGAACTAGTTTTTATTTTGAAAATTGTCCAGAAGAAGTATTTTTGCATCATAATGGATGTAGATTTGATTCAAAAGATCCAAAAATTGCTATACCAGAATATGTTGATTGGGTATTAAAAAGATGATGAAATCCTCAAACAAAACTTTGACTTCCAAGTGATGGACTTTCTGCAAAAGATGTTGTTGAAATTCATTCTTTACATAAAAATTCTCTTGGAAAACTGACTTTTTGAGTTGGAACTCATTTGACAAATAATACAAAATGAACATTTCCAAGAGAAGAAAAATATGGTCCATTTTGATCATTTTCAGTTGTAGTTAAACCATCAGAAATACAAAGATTAGACGGAACTTGGGTGTCTTGTGTAAAGCTTTCAGATAATCCTACAAAAGCTATTTGAGAACCTCAAAGAGTAGAGCTTTTTAAAGAAATTTTTTGAAATAATGGAATGAATAAAAAAGAAGTGTATGTTTAATATTATTTTCTAATTATAAATATATGGAAACACTAAAAAATTGAGAAATACAAACAGGAGAAAAAAATGTATTTCAACAAAATATTTGAACTATAAAAGATGATATTAGACAAATATTATCACTTACCTCAAGAAATCTTGACTATAAAGAAGTTTCAGGAAAACTTATATCTCAACTTAAGACATATTTACTAGACTCAAAACAATCAGGTTTTATACTTTGAGTTTCAGGTTGAATTGATAGTGCTCTTGTGTCTACTTTATGTGCACTTACTTGAGAAAAAACTATCGTAATGGATTTACCAATTCATCAAAGACAAGATGAAGTTTCAAGAGCTTCTGAACATATGGATTGGCTTCAACAAAATTTTCCAAATGTAGAAAGATATTCTATCGATTTGACTGAAACTTTTGAAACTTTTAAAAAAGCACTTCCTGAAATAAGTGATGAAACTTTGAGATATATGGCTTATGTAAATACTCGCTCTCGTCTCAGAGCTGTGAGTTTATATGCAATAGGAAACGAAAAAAGTGCCTTAGTAGTTGGAACTGGAAATAAAGTAGAAGATTATGGAGTTTGATTTTTTACAAAATATTGAGATGGGGCTGTTGATATCAGTCCAATAGGAAATTTATATAAATCAGAAGTATATGAAATGGCAAGATTTTTGTGAGTGAATGAATCCATTTTACAAGCAAGACCAACAGATGGACTTCATCCAAATGGAGCCACTGATGAAGATCAAATAGGTGCAACATATGATGAACTCGAATGGGCTATGGAAAAACATGATGAATTTATAGGAATAATTACTTCAAATGGACTTTTCTGGAATGATAAAAATGTGACGAATCATTTTTTAGAAAGCTTATCAGGAAGAGAAAAAGAAGTGATGAAAATCTACCTTTCTCGTCATTTTGCAAATCTTCATAAAATGCAAATGCCAAAAATTTTTGAAATATAAAAAAAAGAATATAATAATACAAACCAAACATTTTATAATATTTTTTATCACCTATGAAACATTTAGAAATAGATTGAAGTTTTGTGTGTTATGATGATTATCATTTAGAAGAAAAACAAGATTTAGTTGCTTTTTTAGAATGTAATTATCTCAAAGAAATTATTTCCTCTTTTGAAGATAAAATAATTATTGTACTTGGATGAGATGGAACTATGCTTAGAGCCATAAAAGAAAACTATAAAAAATGACTTCCATTTCTTGGGATTAATTTTGGACACAAATGATTTTTATTGAATGAAAAACAAATAGTACAACCAAATATGTCTTTTGTTGAGAGAAAATATCCTCTCATTGAAGTTGAAGTAGAAAGTAATGGGATTACCAAAAAGGCTATTGCTGTAAATGAAATAGATATAAGAGCAGGACATTGAAAAATGGTTTCTCTTGATATTTCTCTTTCAAAAAGACAAGCAATAAATATAGAAGGAGATGGAATTATTGTGTGCACTCCAGCAGGATCAACTTGATATAATAGTTCTCTGGGATGACCAATTATTCCACATACTCTTTGAGCATTTGTTGTGACTCCCAAAGCTCCATGGAAACCAAAATGACAAACACCAGTAGTAATTAATGATTCAGAAATTATTGGAATAAAAAATGTATGAAGAAGATTATGAGCAGAAATTTATTGTGATGGAAAGGAGTTTTTACAAATACAAAATGGAAATTATACTGAAATTAGTATCAAAAAAAGCAATGATTATGTAAGACTTATTATTGCTACGGATTATCTCGATACTTGGGATAATAAAGTTCTTCAAGAACAAGGATTTCAGGTAAAATAACAAAATATTTTTTAAATAAATAAAGTTATGGAAAAAATAGCTGTTTATTGAGGTGCTTTTAATCCACCTACTCTTTGACATCAAGAAGTTATGGTGAAAATGCTTACAAAATGATATGTAGACAAAATAATTTTTTCTCCAGATGGACAAAGAGAGGATAAAAATTATTCTATTTCATCTGAAAAAAGAAGAGATATGATAAAAATTTTTGCTTCAGAAATATCTCAAAAATGATTTAATATTGAATTTGAAGATTATTTTCTTCATAATAACTCTCCTACTACTACGATGGAGGTAGAAAAATATTATAGACAAAAACTTTGATTTCAATCATACCATATTTTTGGTATTGATACTATATCTTCTATGCCAAAATGGACATGAAATACAGACAAATATTTAGAAAAAAAACTTAAAAAAATATTTCTTTTAAGAAAATGATTCGTACTTCCTGATGAAATTGATATGGAAAATTATGAAATATTGGATTTAGATATTTTAGAAATATCATCTACTCTTGTCAGAGAAATGCTGAAAAATAAACTTCAAGTTCGTCATATTTTGAGTCCATGAGTACATAATTATATTATGAAAAATGAACTCTATCAAAATTAATTTATTATTTTATATTGTATTTATGCCATTAAACGAATTATCAAGAACTTCAGTTGCCTCATGAAAACACTTAGAATTACTTCAAATAGAACTTGAATGAGGAAAAATATATGATGCAGTTGCAAGAGTTGGAAATAAAAATGCAGTTGCAGGATTAGTTAGACACATACAAAATCAAACTTATATATTTATAGAACAATATCGTTATCCTTTACAGGCAAAAGTTTTAGAACTGGTTGCTTGAATTATAGATAAACCAGAAAAAACAATTGTAGACATTATGAAAGAAGAAATAAGAGAGGAAACCTGATATTCTCAAATTGGAAATATTGAATTTATTTCACAAACATCAGCTTCTGCATGAAGTTTGTCTGAAACAACAACATTATATGATATAGAAATTTCTTGACCAAAATGAATTCAAAATTTGTCAGAAATGGAAGATATTACTGTGTTGGAAATTCCATACAAAGATTTTGAAGCATTTTATACTTCAAAAAAAAGAGAATGAGTTATTTTTGATCCAAAAGTTTGTATGGCTGTCTATGATACTTTGGCAAAAGTAAAGCCTTTTTTAAGATAAATTTTTATAAATGAAAAATATAAAAAATATCCTATAAAATCTTTACTGTCTTATGATAAATAATTATATTGCTTTTGTTTATTTTTCATTACAATAAGTGTATTATTTACTATTTTATGTTGTATGTTAATTCCAGAAAATAAGCAGTTTGATATTTGGTCAGATGAATTAAGTATTCCAATTCCAGCTATTGATATTGTTATTTTTACAATATATCAAAATGAATTATGTGTTGTTTTATTAAAGCAAGAATCAGAATGAAAAAATAACTATATTTTACCATGAGGAATTGTGGCGAAATGATTTTCTTTAGAGGAGAATTTTGATAATATCTTAGAAAGAAAAACAGGAATTAAATGAGTTTACAAAGAACAACTTTATACTTTTTGATCTCCTGGAAGGGATAAAAGATGACATACGATTTCTATTAGTTATTTTGCACTTGTGGGTATGAATCAATTTTTACAAAATGTTGATCTCACAAAAATTGCCATAATGAAATATAACGAACTTACTCCTCAAAATGTTGGATTTAAAGAAAAAAAAATAGGTACAGATCACTATGAAATTATACAATATGCAAAACAAAGATTGGAATGGAAACTTGAATACACAAATGTAGTAAAAGAAATCCTTCCATCTCAATTTAAAATGTCTCAATTACAAGCAATGTATGAGGTAATTATAGGGAAAAAATATGACAAAAGAAATTTTCAAAAGAAAATATTTTCACTCAAAATTTTAAAAGAAACTTGAAAATTTGATACTTCTACAAATCGTCCAGCAAAACTTTATGAATTTATAGACTCAGAGCTTAAAATTGTAGAAAAAAATAGTTTTGTTTAAAAAATAAAAAAATTTTGACTTATATCAAGTATTGTATAAAATCTATCAGTCTATTTTTAAAATAGTTTATTATTTAGTTATTAAGAATTATATATGGCACAAGGACCAGCACCTTTAGATAAGGTTAGAAATATATGAATTTTTGCTCATATTGATGCGGGAAAAACTACTACAACAGAAAGAATTTTGTTCTATACATGAAGAATTCACAAAATTGGGGAAACTCATAATGGAGAAGGAACTATGGACTGGATGGAACAAGAAAAAGAAAGAGGTATTACAATTACTTCTGCAGCTACTACTGCATTCTGGAAAGATAAACAAATCAATATTATCGATACCCCAGGGCACGTTGACTTTACTATTGAAGTAGAAAGATCATTAAGAGTACTTGATGGAGGTATTGCAGTATTTGATGCTTCTCAATGAGTTGAACCTCAATCAGAAACAGTTTGGAAACAAGCTGATAAATACGGAGTTGCAAGAATTGCATTCGTAAACAAAATGGATAAAACAGGAGGAGACTTTTTCATGACAGTTGAATCTATTAAAAAGAAATTAGCAGGAAATAAAGTTGTTCCTATTCAATTACCTTTAGGTTTAGAAAATGATTTCTACGGAATTGTTGATTTAGTTCAAATGAAAGCATTTACATTTGAAGGAGATCACGGAGAAAAAATTATCGAAATTGAAATTCCAGCTGATATGAAAGATAAAGCTGAATCTATGAGACTTGAACTTATGGAAAAAGTTGCTGAACAAGATGATGCACTTATGGAAAAATATTTCGCTGAAGGTGAATTATCAATAGAAGAAATTAAAAAAGGGTTAAGAAAATGAGTAGTTGCTAATAATCTTTATCCAGTTACTTGTGGTACAGCTTTACAAAATAAATGAGTACAATTAGTAATTGATGCTGCTTGTGAATACCTACCAAGCCCAGTTGATGTAAACGGAGGATTTGTAGATGCTATGAACCCAGATAATAAAGAAGATATTAGAAAAATTCCAATGGCTGATAATTCATCACTTGGAGCATTAGCATTTAAAATTGCTACTGACCCATTTGTTTGAAGAATTACTTATGTAAGAGTTTACTCAGGAACTTTAAAAGCTGGATCATATGTATTTAATCCTGTTTCTGGAGAAAAAGAAAGAGTTTGAAGACTTTTACAAATGCATGCAAATGAAAGAATTGAAATCGAAGAAATCAGAGCTGGACATATTGGTGCAGTTATTGGTTTAAAAGGAACAAAAACTTGAGATACATTATGTGATTTAAATGATAAATTCTTAGTTGAATCTATGGAATTTCCAGAACCAGTTATTTCTATTTCAGTAGAACCAAAAACAAAAGCTGATCAAGAAAAAATGGGTATGGCATTAAATAAATTAGCTGAAGAAGATCCTTCATTTAGAGTTTCTTCTAATCCTGAAACAAATCAAACTATCATTTCTGGTATGGGTGAACTTCACTTAGATATCATCGTAGATAGAATGAAAAGAGAATTTAAAGTTGAATGTAATGTTGGTGCTCCACAAGTTGCTTATAGAGAAACTATTAGAAACGCTGCGGTTGATGCTGAATGTAAATATTCTAAACAATCATGAGGTAGAGGTCAATATGGACACGTTGTTATTACATTTGAACCATATAAAGAAGCTGATGCTGATGATAAAGATGGAATTAAATTAACAAATAAATTCGTAAATAAAGTTGTTTGAGGAACTATTCCAAAAGAATATATTCCTGGAGTTGAAAAATGATTAAACGAAGCATATGGAAGATGAATTTTAGCATGATATCCAATGGTTGATGTAAAAGCTACATTAACATTTGGTTCTTACCATGATGTTGACTCTTCTGAACTTGCGTTTAAAATCGCAGCTTCAAAAGCATTTAGAATCGCTTGTAAAAAAGCTCAACCAGTTTTACTTGAACCAATCATGAAAGTTGAAATCAACACTCCTGAAGAATACATGGGGGATGTACTTGGACAAGTTAACTCAAAAAGAGGTAGAATTGAAGAAATGGGACAAAGAGGTCAAGCAAAAATTATTACTGCTTACATTCCATTATCAGAAATGTTCGGTTACTCAACTGAATTAAGATCTGCTTCTCAATGAAGAGCTACTTATGCTATGGAGTTCCATCATTATGATGAAGTTCCTGCAAACGTTGCTACAAAAATTAGAGAAGAAAGAGGATTCAAACTTGAAGATGACGAAGATTAATAAAATCAATAACCCCACTCTGAAAAGAGTGGGGTTATTTTTTCTCCATTTTGAAAATATGATTCAAAATGGAGTTTTTAGTGTTTATAAAAATATATTTACAAAATGCAGACCAATTTTTTTAAGGTTGAGAACGAAAATTAAATCTTTTTTAGTTTTTATTTGACTTTTGAACTATTTTTGTAATATAAGTATAGCTTTTATTAACAAAAAGCTATTCCTGAATAATGTTCAACAAAACTTATTAAAAACATTAAAAGAATAAAAGATAAATCTTCAAATATTATAAAAATATAAATTTTTCAATAATACAACCCTATTGAAATACTTCATTAAAATCTCTTTTTAAAGAAATCATTTTCTATTTATTTTTATGTTTATTCTTTTAATAGTGGAAACTATTTTATTATATTATTTTCAAAAATATGTATTATTATTTAATAACAGGACTTATAGTCTGATGAGTTATTATGTTTTTGGTGGCAAAACTTCTTGAATCAAAAAAAGTAAGTCAAGCAGAAATCAAAGCACAAGAACTTTTAAAATCAGCTGAAGTTAAAAAAGAAGAAATGCTCAAAAAAGCAAAACAAGAAACAGATGTTTCTTTAAATAAGGCAAAACAAGAGTCTGAAAATATTTTAAATAAAGCAAGACAAGAATCAAATGAGCTTACTAAAAAAGCTGAAAAATTGGAAGAAAGATTGCTTGAAAAAGAAGAAAAATTAGAGTCAAAATTAGAAGAAATTGGAAAAAAACAAGATGCTATTTTACAAAGAGAGGAAAATGTAAAACAAAAACAAGAAGAATTGAAGAAAAAAGAAGAAGAACTTGGAGAAAAACTTTCTCAAATAGCAAAACTTTCTCAAGAAGAAGCTCGTGAATTGTTACTTCAACAAGTATCTGAAAAATACCAAAAAGATTCTATTACTCAAATTGAAAAATATAAAAAATCAATTGATGAAAGAAAAAATGAAATTGCTCGTGAAGTGATTATAAAATCTATTCAACAATATGCTTGAGATGTTACTTCTGAAGTCACAACTACTCTTATTCCTCTTCCAAACGATGATTTAAAAGGAAAATTGATTGGTAAAGAATGAAGAAATATTGTAGCTTTTGAAAGAGCAACAGGAGTTGCACTTATTATTGATGATACTCCTGATACAGTATTTATTTCAGCTTTTGATTTATTTAAAAGATATATTGCAAAAAAATCTCTTGAAAAATTACTTGATGATGGAAGAATTCAACCAGCAAGAATTGAAGAAATTGTTGAAATTACTACCAATGAAGCAGAAACTTTACTAAAAGATATTGGGAAAAAAACATTAGATGAATTAAATATTACAGGAGTTCCTGAAGAAATGATTCCTTTAGTATGAAAATTGAGATTTAGAACGAGTTATGGTCAAAATATTTTAAAACATTCAACTGAAGTTGCTTATATTGCTGAAAGTATTGCAAAAGATTTAAAATTGGATACAGCTTTAGCAAAAAAATGAGGATTACTTCATGATATAGGAAAAGCTCTTGATCATGATATTGAGGGAACTCATCCTGAAATTGGAGCGAAAGTTTGAAGAAAATATGGACTTTCAGAAGATGTTATTGATATGATTGAAAACCATCATAATGAACCAACAGGACTTACTATTTATGCAGCAATTGTTCAAATGGCAGATGCAATTAGTTCTGTAAGACCAGGAGCAAGAAGAGAATCAATTGAACAATATGTAAAAAGAGTAAAAGAAATGGAAGCTTTAGTGTGAAGTTTTTCTTGAGTTACGAAAGCATATGCAATTAGTGCTTGAAGAGAAGTAAGAGTTTTTGTTGACTCAGAAACAGTTTCAGATTTTGATGCTCATGAAATGGCAAGAAATATAGCTTTAGATATTGAAGGAAAATTAAACTATCCAGGAGAAGTAAAAGTAAATCTTATCAGAGAAATGAGAGTTATTGAATACGCAAAATAATAGAAAGAAGTCAAAAATTAAAGTTTGACTTTTTTTCTTATAATCTTAAAATCAACTCCATATTTTACCATTATAAATTATATATGTATCCTTTTTTTGAATTATTTTCATGATTTTACATTTATACTTTCGGGCTTTCACTTACGATTTGTTTTTTTCTTTTTTTGTGGATGTTAAGAAGACTTTGTCATAGATTTTGAATTAACGATACGTTCTTTTTTAATAGAATACTTTGGTATTTTTTATCAGTTTTTTTATTTTCTAGAATTTTCTATGTTATTAGTAGATGGGGAGATTTTAAATATATGAAAGATCCAGTAGAATTTTTCTTTATGAATGACTATAATTTCTCTCTTATTTGAGCTTTTTTCTGATTTTTCTTAGTATTATATATTTCAGTAATATTACATAATCTCAGAAGTGGAAAATATGTAGATGTATCAGTTTTATCATTTTTATTTGCTTCTATTGTTGGGTATATTTGAGCCTTTTTTGGATGACAAATATATGGAAAAGAAACAAATTATGGGATAGAAGTTTTGTATGGGAATTCATTTTCCCCCGTTCCATATGAAGTTCCAGTATTTCCGCTTGCTATTGTATATTCTTTAGTATTCTTTGTTCTTTTTTCAGCATTATATATGTTGGCAATGTTTGTATCGGTGAGGGGAATTATTGGATATAGTTGAGTAATACTTATAGGAGCTGTGTTTCTTGTATTAGAAAATTTTAGTGGAAAGTATGATTTTTTTAAAACAGAGTTATGAATAAATTTTAATCAAGTTGGAGCAATTGCTCTTATTATAGTTGGGATTTATGGACTCTATAGAATATATAAAACTCCAAAATCCACTGAAATAATTCCTTAATATGTTTAGAAATAAAATTTTTATATTCTTTTTATTCTCATTTTTTGTTTGAGTTTTTGCTGGAAATATACTTTTTGACTTTGCTCTTATCGTAATATTTTTATGCATAGTAATGATGTTTTTGATAGTACTATTATCGTCTTTGAAAAAACATCATTTATTTTTGTTTTTTATTTGATTTTGAATTGTTTTTTGATGATTATATTCGTGAGTAAATAATTATTTTTTATCACAAAAAGAGCTATTTATACAGCCTTTTTATAATCAATCTCAAAGTATTATTTGAGAAATTGAAAGCGTATATAAAAAATCAAGTAATTATAACTCATATGTAGTAAAAATATATTCTTTAAATGATATAGCATCTCCAAATATATATGCGCTTATATATTATCCGAAAAATTATATTTTAGAAAAATGAGATATTTTGTCATTTGAGTCAAAAATAACTCAAATAGATAATTTCGCAGAAAATTTTAATTATAAAAAATTTCTTCAATCTAAGAATATTTATTTTCAATTATTTGTGAATAATGTTGATATAATAGAAAAAAAAGAGTTTCCTAAATGGAGACAATTTATTTTAGACACAAGGAAGAATATTTTAGATATTGTCTATAATATGTATCCAAAAGACGAAGCTGTTTTTCTTGCAGGAATTTTAATTGGGGCAAGAGAGGATATGGATGAAGAGTTATCAAATAATTTCAATAATTCTTGACTTACGCATTTGGTAGCAGTAAGTGGATTTAATATTACTATTATTATCATATTTTTATGATTTTTACTTAAATTTTTTCCTATTTTTATACGAACTTTTATTATTTGCGTATCGATTATATTTTTTGTATTGTTGGTTTGAGATAATATTCCAGTTGTAAGGGCTTGAATTATGTGACTTATAGGGTATTTTATTATTATTTCTGGAAGAAAGGCAGATAGTTTAACATTGCTTCTATTTACAGCATTTATCATGATATTATATAATCCACTTTATTTGAATTATGATAGTTCATTTCATTTAAGTTTTTTAGCAGTGATAGGGCTTTTATATTTTCAAACATTTTGGACAAAAATATTTTTCTTTTTACCAAGTTTTTTTGCTATAAAAGAAAGTTTTGTCTTAACTATATCAGCACTTACAACAACTCTTCCAATTATGATTTTTAGTTTTGGACAATTAACACTTTTTGCTCCTATCACAAATATGTTGGTCTGATGAGTTATTCCATTTGCGATGTTATTTTGATTTTTAAGTGTTATTGGACAAATTTTTTCATCAACTATAGGTTTTATATTTTGATTTATTAATTACTTTTTCTTGAAATATGTAATTTTAGTTGCGAATTATTTTTGAAGTTTGGAGTTTTGAGTGATAAAAATTGATTTTTGAATGTACTCGATATATTTAGAAATTTTATATTTTTTTATCTTAATATTTTTAATTATTTATTTTTGGCAACAAAAAAATCCTACGCAGTAGGATTTATGTTTGTGACTCTGATTCAGGAAATCAATCGAGCACTCATTCTGCTCAGGCTCTTTCTTGATTCATTTTTTCTTGATTTTCAGCTAACATAGTTTTCATTTCTTGTCTTTTTTGGTCTTCTTTTTGTCCATTTTCGACAATGCTTTTTTTTAATTCTTCTAAAAAATCTTGAGATTTTTCTTGTCTTTTTTGGTCTTCTTTTTGTCCATTTTCTCTTTGAATATCTGATTCTGATTTTTTTGATTCAGCAACTCTTGTTGAAAATAAATCTTTTATTTCATTATATGATTTTAAAAGAGATTTTATATCTTTTCCATTATTTGCATCTTTTTGAAGGTTTTTTAGCTCTTGCTTTCTTTCATCAGGAATATTTTTGAGATTGCTTTGAAGCATAGTGTCTATTTTTGCATCAAATGCATTTTTAAAATTTTCTTCTTTGGAAAGAGAATCATCAAATTTTGCTCACGATATTACATCTCAAAAAGCCTTTTTATCAAAATCTTCTCATCAATTTTTGAGTTCTTCATTAAATTCTTTTTCAAATTTTTGTTCTTCTTGATTTTCATTTTGTTTTTCTACTCATCCCATAAAAATAAATTAAAAAATAAACTTATTATGATTGTAACATAATAAGTTTATTTTTGCAAAAAAATGAGTAATTAATCCTCAAATCCTTGTGGATTTTTCTTTCCGTATTGAGTTGCTTGTTCAAAAACATGAGCTACTTCAAGTACTTTTTCATCTTGAAATTGAGGAGCTAATATTTGAACTCCTACTGGAAGTAATTCCTTTTCGTTATCTTCACTTACAGCAAATCATGCTGGAACAGAAATTCCAGGAAGTCCAGCTAAACTTGCAGGAATAGTGTATGCATCAGCTAAATAGTTTTTAAGAGGATCGTCAATTTTTTCTCCAATTTTCCAAGCAACACTTGGAACTACTGGACTGATAATCACATCTACTTTATCAAATGCTTTCTTGAAGTCTTCAATAATAAGCGTTCTAATTTGTCATGCTTTTTTAAAATATGCATCATAAAATCAAGCAGAAAGGACATACGCTCATAATATACTTCTTCTTTGAGCTTCCTCACCAAATCATTCTCATCTATTATGAAGATAAAAATCATTCATACTTGAATATGATTTATCTGAAGTATATCAGTATCTTAGACCATCAAGTCTTCCTAAATTCGTTGAAACTTCTGCTGGAACAATAATATAATAAGTAGCAATAGCATATTTTGTCATTGGAAGAGAAATATCTACTATTTCTGCTCAAAGTTCTTTAAATTTTTCTACAGCTTGCATAATTACTTCTTTTACTCCTGCATCAATACCTTCTTCAAAATATTCTTTTGGAAGACCAACTTTTAATCATTTTACATCTTTTTTCTCCCAAATACTTGGATTTATAGTATCTTTTCCATCAATAGAAGTATTTTCCAAAACATCTCCACCATTCATTACATCATAGAGAAGTCAAGCATCACGAACTGTTTTTGTAAGAGTTCCAGGACAATCAAGACTTGATGCCATTGGTATTACTCCATATCTTGAGTTTCTTCCATAACTTGGTTTGAAACCAACTACATTACACATACTTGCAGGTTGTCTAATACTTCATCCTGTATCAGTTCCAAGAGCTGCAGGACAAAGTCAAGCTGCTACTGCTGCAGCACTTCCTCAACTTGATCATCCAGGAATTCTCGCTGTTCCCCATGGATTTAGAGTATTTTTGAATGCAGAATTTTCGGTCGTTGAACCCATTGCAAATTCATCCATATTGAGTTTTCCAATTGATGAAAATCAAGCATTTTTTAAATTTTTTATCACTGTAGCATCGTATGGTGGTATAAAATTTTCAAGCATTTTTGATGAACAAGTAGTAGGTATTCCAGTTTCACAAAAAATATCTTTTATTCAAATTGGAGCTCCAGCAAGAACTGAATTTGTATCATTATTTAAACCATTTTTGTTTACAAAATTATATGCTCAAATTTGAGAGTCAAATTTTTCAATTCTTCATAAAAAATAATCCCAAACTTTTTCAGGAGTTGTTTCTTTTGATTTTATTTTTTCAATTATTTCAATTAAGCTTAAATCTTTCATCTCATATACATTAAAAAACTAAAAAATTAAAATTATAAAATAGAGATTTTTAACTTCCATATTCAATTTTAAATATAAGAGCATTATATTTATTTTTTGAAAAATAAAAGAAAAAAACTGAAAAATAAAATATTTTTCAGTTTTTTATCTAGTTGAGTAAAAATTATTTTACTTCTTTTAATCTTGCAGCTTTACCTGTTAAATCTCTAATGAAACCAATATGACTTCTTCTAACTTTAAATTGTCTGATGATTTCAATTTTTTCAATAGTTGGAGAGTGAACAGCAAATATTTTTTCAACTCCAAATGGTCCAACTTTTCTTCTTACTGTAATAGTTTTTTCTAAAGCAGTTTTTCCAGCAGTTTTAATAATAATTCCTTTAAATCTTTGAGTTCTAGTTTTTCCTCATTCGTTAATAATTTGGTATACTTCAACTTCCATACCAGTTCTAAATTCAGGAGTATTTGCTTTCACAAATTGAGCTTGAATTTTACTTACTAAATCAAAATTTGACATAATATATGTATATTAATTTATAAAATCACGCATATCATAATAAAAAAGTTTTTTTTTGCAAGTTTTTTTATTCATGAAAATATTATTTTTATTTTTCCAAATTTTGAGTATATTTTCATAAATATTTATAAGAATACAAATATGGGAAAAATTATACAACTTGATACGCATCTTTCCAATCAAATTTCTGCTTGAGAGGTAGTAGAAAGACCGATTTCGGTAGTAAAAGAATTAGTCGAAAATGCACTTGATGCAGGAAGTGATAAAATAAAAATTGAAATAGAAAATGGAGGTAAAACTTTGATTACTATTACTGATAATGGTGAAGGATTTTCACTAGAGGATTTAAAAATAAGCATAGATAAATATACCACTTCAAAAATTAAAAATTTAGATGATTTATATAATGTTATGACTTTTTGATTTAGATGAGAAGCTTTGTCATCTATTTCTTCGGTTTCAAAATTTTCTATCATTACCAAAACAAAAGAGAATAATGAAGCGTATAGGCTTGATTATGATAATATTTCTGGGAAAAAGATTACCACCACTTCATGAGAAAATGGAACTCAGATTTCTGTGAGAGATTTATTTTTTAATACTCCAGCAAGACTGAATTATTTAAAAACTGATAAAACAGAATATGCAAAAATTCTTGATTATTTATATGCAGTTGCTTTGAGTTATCCAAAAGTTTGATTTGAATTTATAAGCGATGGAAAAAGAATTTTTAAAATGAATGCTTGAGAAGATTTAAAAGTGAGAATTTACAGTATTTATGGAAATGACTTTATAGACAATATTTTAGACATACAATTTTCTTCAGTTTGAATTGATATTTCGTGATATATAACAGGACCAAAGGTATCATTCCCAAATAAAAATAGACAGAATTTATTTGTAAATCATAGACCAATTACGTCACCACTTTTACTAAAAGCTATAAATGATGCCTATAATAGATTTATTCCACATGGAAATTATCCAGGATATGTTTTGAATATTCAAGTTGATCCAACATTAGTTGATGTCAATGTTCATCCAAGAAAGCAAGAAGTGAGATTTGAAAATGAAAGTAATATTTTTAGAAGTGTTTATCATGCTGTTTTAGACAAATTAGAACATTCAAGTCTTATAAATAATTCTCTTGAAAAGCTAGAAAGTTCAGAAGTATCTCAAACAAATTCAGAAGTTTCAAATTTTGATTTTACAAAAATATCAACAAATCATTCAATAAATTCTTTTCAAGAACCAAAATATTATACAGGAAGTGGAACAAAATTTAAATCATATTCTCCATATAAAGATATTTCTTCTCATCCAAATCAATATACTATCTCAGATTCGATAGATTTTACAAAAACATATTTAGAAAGTGTTTCTCCTCAAATAAAAGATGAAAATAGTGGAGATTTACATTATACAAAATTATGAAAAATAGTAGGGCAAACTTTTAATAGTTATATTATTGTTGAAAAGGATAATAAAATTATTATGTTTGACCAACATGCTTTAGCAGAAAGAATTATTTATGAAAAATTACTGAAACAAGAAACTCAACATCTTTCTCAAACACTTCTTATTCCTGAAAATATAAAACTTACTTCAAACGAATTTTCTCTTTTGGAAGAAAAAAAAGATATTTTTAGTGAAATGTGATTTGAAATAGAGTTACTTTCTAATGCGATTGCTTCGATTGTCTCTATTCCAGATTTTATAAAAAAAGAAAATCTTAAAGATATTCTTCTTGGAATTTTAAATGATATTTCAGATGGAAATATTTTAAAATCAAAAACTCTTGATGAAGTAAAAAATAAAATTTATGCTTATACTGCGTGTAGAAGTGCCATTAAATTTTGAAATAAGCTCAATCTTTTTGAGATGAATAAATTATTAAATGATGCTATAGATGGATATAGTTCAACTTGTCCACATGGAAGACCAGTTATTTTTGAAATCTCACTTCAAGATTTGAAAGATAAATACGAAAGATAAAAAAAGAACTTCTTAGAAGTTCTTTTTATTTGTATACCCAAGGAGCAATCATATTCAGAATAACTCAACTTAATAGTACAAGAATTAATCCAATAATACCATTTACAATTCTTTTTTTTACTTCTCCAGTTTCAGAACCAGTAGAAAGCATAATTCCATTTATTACAATAAATAAAACTCAAGCAAGAGCAGCAATAGCAGTAACCCATTTTATAATATTTCAAATAATTCATTGTACACTTTTAAACCCAGGTTCTATTTTACATTCATATAAACCAGCTCATGTTCCAGATTGAATCAGACTACAATTTCAACCTGGAATACTTTCTGTTACTTTTACAGTTATTGCTGTTGTTCAGGTAGATGTAGTTGTTGTTGGAGCTGGTGGACCAACAAAATCTGGACTAGAAGGATCTCAAACCCCTCCTGCAAATGAATTTTGTCATATTCAAATTGATAATATACAACAAAGAAATAGAGTTATTTTTTTCATATTTTATATTAAAATGATAATGTTTTTAAATCAAGAAGGAATGTATAAATTCCTAAAAGTATAATAGTTGCTATAAGAGTATTGAACACAATACTTTTTGCTTTTTTTACTTTATCATCATCTCCTCCAGCAGTTATATAATAATATCCTGCTAAACTTAGGAAAAATATTGCAATCGGTCAAGCGAAGAATAGCGCAAGATTGGCAAGTGTAGCAAATAATTCTTGTCCTTGTCATTTGAAATCTCATTTAAACATAATATTTCTCCAAACTTCCATTACTCATATAAATACAAGTCCAGCAACAGACCAAAGAATTTTGTTTTTTGATTCACTCACTTTGTCTTCATCGCCACTTGCAAGAATAATTTTAATTCCCGCGTATACAATCATAAAAATAGCAATTGCAACGATTGAAATTTGTAAAAACGTAAGAATATTTCACAGAGTGCTTCCAAAAACTTCACTGTTCATAAAAATATTTCTTTGATAAATGGTTACCGAATCTCAAACCGTTGAAGTTACATCATCAGTTACTCTTTTGTTTGAAAATGAGTTGTATAACAATCCAGGAATATTTATAAATAAAAGTCAAATAATAGCATACCGAATAGATCTTTTTGCTTCTGATAATTGTCATTCATCACTTCACATAGAAAGAATCATTTGTACTCACGCATATACTAAATAGATAACTAAAAGTCCTCAAACAACAATTTTTAGAGTTTTAAATATATTGAGTGTAGTAGATTGAATTTGAGTTTCCATACTTCATGTTTTTTCTTTTATAGAAACACTTTTAATTTTACTTGTCGCTTCAGAAGCATCTTTAAAATCAATATTTCCTGCGTAAGAAAGATGAAAACTAAAAATTGATGTAATAAATATAAGAAAGAATTTTATAATATTTTTCATATGAAAATGTTTAAATTATATTTGTGCTTCTGGTACGATAAAAAAAGTAAGAATTAAATAGCTCGTAAATAATATAAGAAGTCCTATACCAACATAGAGTAATATTTTTTTTGCTTTATCATGTTTATCAGAATCTCATCATGAAGTAAGAACTAAAAATCCAGCATACATAATCATTAAAACAATAATAATTGCTAAAAATGAGTTCATCCAATTGAGAAGAGTCGTCACAATTTTTGCATTATCAGTAATATTTTCACAAATATTGGTTCCATAATATGATAAAATTCCACCTCATCCACAATCAGGATTGAAAGTATTTGTAACAATAATATCAGCAAATTTTATGACAATAAATCAAATAATTGCTTGGACAATTGTTGTTTTTCATTTTGAAACTTTGTCTTCTTCTCAACCAGCAGTTACGATTTTGTAAAACGCATAAATTCACATAGCAATAAATATGAAAGATGCAAATAACATCAACATATCAGTAAATGGTTCTATTAATTTTTCCGATAAATTTCTTCACAATGGAGCTCAAATATCTCTATCAAAAAGTATTTTATAAACTGAAAATGCGATTTGCATTACCATAATTCAAATACTGGCCCACAATATTCACATTTTTAACTTTTTTTGCTCTTCATCTGTATTTTCTCAAAAAATGAGTTTTATAACAAGAATTAATCAAACAAGTAAAACAATTGCAAATACAATAACTCTTAAATCACGAGCAATATTCAGAAGTAAGTTTTTGATTCATTTTTCTCAAGTAGTTCATACATAAAAAAATTCATTTCCTTCCATTTCTCCCAAATATTCATTATTTGCATTTCTTCCAGTATTTTCATTGGTAATTCTAATATTTTCGTTTGCAAATGAAAATAAAGGGAGAGAAAAGAGACTCAACGTTATTAAAAATTTTATTATAATTTTAAACATTTTTTCTAAATAAAATATTAAAAGTATTACGTAATTCCAAGTCTTGCTTCAATTTCCATATCTACATATTTTTTCTTTCTTCCATATTTTTTTCTTGAATATTCTTTTATAATTTTTGCAGCTTCTACATTTTTATAATTATTATCCCAAAGAGTTTTCATATCAAATGGACGAGTAGTTGCATTATTGATGTTCAGTTTAACATAAGTTGTAAAATTTGCAATACCAATAATATCTTGTTGTGATAATAAAGGAGCATATTCTTTTTCTAAATATTCTGCATCTTCTGCACCAACTTTAAATGACATAATCGTTCAGGCATTTCAAAATACTGCGTCTTTAATACTTGGTTTATCTCATTTTTTTGCTCCACTTCAACCGATTTGTGCAATAAATTGGTGAGCCATTATGAGGGCAAGTTTATATTTTCTGGCTTCTGATAATATTTCTCAAAATGTTTCTGTTGCAAAGTTTTGGAACTCATCTACATACATGAAAAAATCTTTTCTTTCGTGTTCTGGCATATCAGCTCTCGACATTGCAGCCATATTTACTTTAGAAACAAATATAAGTCAAAGTAATTGTGCATTAAGTGCTCAAATTTTTCATTTTGAAAGATTTACAAGAAGTGCTTTTTTTGAATCCATAATATCTCTAATATTAAAGGCAGATTTTGGTTGCCCAATAATATTTCTGATAGTTGTATTGGTAATAAATGGACCAAATTTACTTGAAAAATAAGGAATCATTTCTTGTTTTTCTCTATCTCAAGTAGACGCATATTCATGTTCCCAGAAAGATTTTACTACTGGATTTTTTACTTTTGAAGTTTTATATTTCATAAATGCATCATCAACAAAAAGTCTTGGTACATCAATCAAAGTTCCTCAATCATCCACATCTTCCATAAGTGTTAAACAACCATTTCTAAAATAATGTTGAATACGAGGTCAAAACACTTCATCTCAAAATATTTTTATAAATATTTCAGTAGCATCCATTGCAGCTCTATCCATTTCTCTTTTTCTAATATCTGGGTCTGTAGAAATAACTTCAAGCATATTTAATCCCATTGGATATTCATCATCAGCTGGGTCAAAAACAACCGTATCTCTTGCTCTTTCTTTTGGTGTAAATGCAAGTACATCTTCTACTAAATCTCCATGTGGGTCAATAACACAAAGTCCATCTCCATTCCGCATATCTTGACGAGCTAAATATCAGATAAATACTGATTTTCAACCTCAAGATTTTCAGATAATATAATGATGTCTTCCTCTATCTTTTTTATCAAAATAGATTGGTGTTTTTTTATTTCTATATTCATTAAATCACATTAAAACTCCATCTTTAAATATAGGAAAACCTCAAAGATGTCTGTGAACTTTTTTTAATTCAAATTCATCTACTATTTTTGTTTCTCCAGTTTCCGGATCAATGATTTCTTTGGTTCCAATTTTTACTTTTTCCTCTAAAATACAAGGATCACTTGGGAATTTTAGATTATGAGGTGGAGCTAATTTTTTATAATCCAACCAATTTATAATTGGAGATTTATTGTAATTTATATCAGGATAGTGATATAGAGTCGAAAGTTCATCTGATGAAAAAATAGAAACATTTTGAAAAAATCAAATCAGTTTATTGTTAAATGCAAAATATCTGATAGGAGTAAATATGAAATATAGAAAATCTTCATAGAGTTGAGGATTATCCAATGCATTGTTATATTCATCGGTAAATATTGATGAAGCAGCAATTACTGCGTGTGCACCATCTTCAGCTTTTTTAGGATGTTTTGATGAAACAAGAACTCTAATAGATGTTCTAAATCCAGGTTGTCATGCAGATTCTCACATAATTTTATGTGCTTCGGTTTCTGCTTGGTTAAAGATTTTATAACTATCTCCAGAACTTGCTCAAGGTGCATTTGAATCTTTTACCATGCTATCGGTTCATTGAATAAGTGCAACCAAAGGATTCCAGAAAAAATCTAAAAATGGAATGTGACTTTTCTTTTTATATTCTCATTTAGCAACAAGTCATGCAGCATTTTTAGCTTTTTTATTCCATCTTGATCAAACTGGTTTTATGATAATTTGATATACAGCTTTATCATCTTTTTCAAGAGAAGAAAAAACGTTGGTAAAGTTGTTTAATGGATCATCTTCTAAATATTTAAATGAACGGATTGGAAAGGCATCATCATTTTCTTTTCAAAGTGAAGCTGCTCTGAGCGTATATCCAAAAGGTTTTATATTAATATATTCTTTATTTTTATCTATAATTCTTACCTCAGCATCATTATAAATAGATGTAATATGTTGAGAAACAACATTTACATATCCTTCATATGTAACGATATAAAAATTTAATTCACCATTTTCATAAGCAAGTTCAAGAGAAACTTTTGCATGATCAAAGAAAAAATCAGTAATGGAATCTTTTAATCCAGCATCAGAAAGTTTATGAATAGCTTTATAGTACATACTCATCATTCAAATTTTTTCTTTGAAATCTTTTTTCGTTTCTTTTTCTTTATCAAGTTTTGAGTCTGCTTTTGGAAGCGTAACTTTCATATACACTAACTTTTGACTCCAAACAATTTCAAAAATTAATCTCATTAATTTTATAGCAAGCACACAAACAATAAATGCTACTAAAAGGGCAAGAGCATAAAAAATGATATCATAAAATATATCTAAATAACTAGAACTTTCGCTTGATGCAGCTTGTGTATTTTGAGGAGTATTTCAAGAAAGTTTTTTACTTGCATCAAGTAAACTTGCAGATGTTGTTTGTAAAAAAGTGAGAAATATCGCGAGTGTGTATAGGAGTTTTTTCATACGAAATAGAAAAAATATAATTTTTATCTTGTTTATTATATCATAATATTTTTATTTTGCCAAATTTTCTTATTATCTTATGTTATTCAGAAATTGAAAAAAAGACTCTTGATTAGAGAGTCTTTTTATTTAATCAATAATAAAATCTTCTTTTTGTGATGTTTTGTGTCTAAAATTTGTATTTCAAATATTTGAAGTGAGATGTTTTTGTATAAATTCAAGTACTTCTGGAGTAGTTTCAGGATGATTTTTCATTTTTACTCTTAATTTTCTATAATCTACTTTATCAAAATCAACATTTTTCACCAATCCATTTGTAAGAGCATTTTTATAACATTCTTCACTACAAAAACCAAAGTGTTTTTTATATTCTTCTTTACTGGCAATAATTCTTGCATTACAAGGACTATAACGACAGTTTTCACAATTATTAGTGAGAGCATCAGAATACAAACATACTCCGATGGTTTCATGAGTATTTTCATCTCAAACTTCACAACTTACTCTGTCATCAAAAACATATAAATTTCCTTTCCAATTTCAGTCGTTGTAGGTATTGATATATTTTACTACTCATCCATCAAGTTGATAAGTATTTTTTAGTCCTGCTTTTTGAAGCATTACCGTTGATTTTTCACATCTAATTCCTCAAGTACAATAAGAAATAATTTTTTTATCTCCAAAAGTTTTTTTATAATTTTCAATTTCTTTTTCTAATTCTTTGAATGTAAGTGTATTTGCAGGAATTGCATTTTTAAAATGTCAAAGTTTGTATTCGTGATTGTTTCTCATATCTAAAACGATATAATCATCAATATTTCCATTATCAAGAATTTCTTTAAATTCTTCAATTGACATACGATTTCCAGCTTCTTCTATTTCTTTTCTTGTATATTTTTGACCAAGTGCTACAATTTCTTCTCTATGTTTTACTGACATTCTTGGAAATTTGTGTCCATCTACTGGAGTTGATTTTATATCAAGATCAGGAGGATTATTGAAAAGAGGATGAGCATCTAAGTATAATTTATATGCTTTTATTTGTCCTTCATTTCCTGTTACTGTTGAAGAAATTCCTTCAGTACCAATATAAACTCTTCCAGTCATTCCGATATCCGTACAAAAATCAAGATGATCTTGTACTTCCTTTTCTACATCTTCTACATCAACAAATTTGTAAAATGTTAAAAGTGTAAATTTTTCTTTTTTAAACATAATATATAGGTAAATAATAAATAACTTGCCATGTTATTTGCAAACTTTATAATAATATTTTTTGTGAAAATTTTTTCTATAAAGCCGAGATATTATATGAAATTTTTAGGAATTGCAAAAACTTATTTTATCCACATAGCATCTCAAAATGAGAAGAATCTATACTTGTTTTCTATGGCGTGTTGATAGGCTGTTTTTATATGTTCAGTTCATGCTAAACTACTTACAAGCATGAGAAGAGTTGAGCATGGAAGATGAAAATTGGTAATTAAACTATCGATAAATCTCCATTTGTATCCAGGGTAGATAAAAATAGAAGTTTCTTTTCAGCCATATCATAAAATTCAATTTTCATCCGTAAAACTTTCAAGTGTTCTAATTGATGTTGTTCCAACTGCAATAATTTTTTTTCAACATTTTTTATATTCATTGAGTCTTTCTGAAACTTCTTGTTTTATTTCAATGTATTCAGAGTGCATATAATGTTCTGTAATATTTTCAACTTCAACTGGTTTAAAAGTTCAAACTCATACATGAAGAAGAATTTTTTCAATACGAACTCATTTTTTTTCAAGGTTTGTTAAAAGTTCATTTGTGAAATGAAGTCATGCAGTTGGAGTGGCTGCACTTCCGTGAGTTTTTCCATAAATTGTTTGATATCTTTCAGTATTTTTTAAAGAATGAGTAATATAATGAGGAAGAGGCATTTCTCATATTTTTTCAATAACTTTTAGAAAATCGAAACCAGATATATCAAATTTTATAAATCTTCACATATCAGATACTTTTTCTATAAAACCATTTAAAATAAGATTTTTATTTTCATCATAAAATCTTATAGTTCTCCCAATTTTTAGATTTTTTCCAGGATATCAAAGACATTCCCAAGTATCAAGAGAGATTTGTTTATGGAGTAAAATTTCTACTGGTTTTACTTCTTTTTTTCATTTTGGAAAAATATCAATTTCTCAAAAAAGTCTGGCGTGAATAGTACGAGTTTCGTTGAGAACTAAAACATCATTTTCGCTAAGATTTTCTAAAATATCATAAAAATGTTTATCTTGAATTTCTCAAGATTCTTTATTTAAAATGAGAAGTTTTGAATGATCTCTTGGTTCTATTGGTGTTTGTGCGATGAGTTCTTCAGGAAGAAAATAATCGAAATCTTTGAGCTTCATAGAATATTTTTATGATATTAGAAAAGTTTTAATTTTAAAATTATAACGAAATGATTATAAAAAAAAGAGCTTTCTTTTCAAGCTCTTTTACATATTTCCAGAAAGTCTTATAAGTCTTTCATTTTTTGCCTCTCTTGCAATTTTTGCAAGTTCGAATTTAGATTGCAGTTTCTTTTGAGAGGTAGGAATTTTATTTTTTATTTTCATTTGCTTATAGTTATCAAATAAGTAAATGAATTGTAAAATATATTTTTATATTTGTCAATAGTTTAAATTATGCTTTTGCAATACTGATTTTTTCTCATTTTTCATTTTTAAACTGAAAACTTCAATTCAAAACTAATTCTTGTATTCCGTGTGCAAAAAGGTCTTTTGATACTTTTTCTGATCCAGAAAAAATTCATTTTTTTCATTCTATTTGTACATCGTTTGTACTAATTACTATGTCAGTTATTGTTGCATCTACTCATGAAATCACAAAATTATCATTTCAAATCGTGAGTTGATTATTAGTAAACATTATTTTTGTATCATCTATATTTACTCAAGAACTTAATTTTATAGTTTCTGAATTTTTTGTAAAACTTTCTTTGATTTTTTCAGCAAGTGTATACTTTTTTTCTTCTTCAGTTAACTGTTTCTCTTGAGAAGCAAGAGTAGTATTTTTTTGTCCAATAAATTCTTGAAATGGATATACTTTTATCACATCTCAAATATTAGAATCTGCTTTTATAAAAAGTGAACTTTCAGGTGTTTTTAAAAAATCTTGTATCATTACAAATGATTTTTTCAAACTTTCTTTTAACTCTCAAGATAGATTTTGATATACATTTTCTCAAAGATTTGTTTTTAAAATATTTTCGATATTTTGATTTTCTTGTATTTGTGAAAGAGGAATTTTTTTAAAATCTCAAAGTCAATTGGTTTCTGAAAATCATTCTACTGCTTTTCAAGAGAGAAGAGAAACAGTATTTTTTTCAATATTTATACTATTTAATTGTTCTTGCACTTGTTTTTGTTGAGTTTCTCTTTGTTGTTGATTGGCTTGAGTTTTTTGCTTTTCGTATCCACTCAATCCTGTATTTACCATATCTTTAAATTCTTTGGTAGTAATTTTTTTATCATCTCAAGCAGTTGAAATATCAAATTTGATAGTAAAATCATCTTTTTTTATTCCACTTGAAAAAGCTTCTTGCCATTTTTGAGGTAAATCTTTTTCGCTTACATCTCAAAAAACATCTTTTACTTTTTGAATTTCTTTTTTTGATGAATTAAAATTAATTTCTGAAAGATCAATATCTTTAAATGGTTCTTTTCATTCTACAGTTTTTCCTTCTTGATCTTTTGAAACTCAAAGTGATTTAAATGTTGAAAGAATTTTAAAATTACTTTTATTTTCATTTAATTCTTCAATTGCTTTTTTTGGATCAGTAGAAAGTCCTAAAAATATAGCGAGAAATTTTCATAAAAATGGAATTTTTAAAAGTGTTTCAACAATTTTTTGTACTCCGTTTCCAATACTTCCACCATCATTTAAGATTGAGTATAAAACATCTCAAGTTTTATCTCACATATTTAATTTTTTAGAAAGTTCTGTAATTTTTTCTCTTGAACCTTGCAGGTATTCAGATAGAGATTTTGTATCAAAAGGAGCAGTATTTTTTTCTTTTTTTGAAAAATCAATATTTTTTACATCTAATCATTGAGCTCCAGCTTCAATAAGAGAAGGATTTCTCAACCAATCCACATGAGAAAGAATATTTTGTTGTTGTTTTGTATCAGCAATGTTTTCATTTGCAAATCTTTCTTGAATTTCATCAAATTTATTTGTATAAGAGCTCCATTTTTTTGTAAATTCTTCTTCAAGAGCAAGAGTTCTTCAAGAATCTTCAGGATTTTCTTTTAATGCATTTGAAATAGATTGAATATTATTTGGGTCAATACTTGAGAGTTTTCAGATAAATTTTCCAACTCAACCAATCAGAGATTCACCAATTTCTGCAACTGGGGACTTTAAAAGAGAATTAATAAATCAAAGTTTAATAAAATTTTTATTTTGAGTATCAAGAAAACTATATTTTTCCAATCATTTATCTAGAATTGGTTCAAGTTCTTCTTTAAGCGCTTGAATTCTATCAGAATCAATAGATTGAGAAAGTGAATCCAAACTTACTATTTTTTCGACATTTCCATTTTGTAATTGCCCATCAATAAAATCCTTATATAACTCTTGAGATTTTTTTTCTACTAATAATTCCTCAGGAGTAGTTTCCAGTTCAATTTTTAATGTTTGAAGTCAAAACTTTGTTTGATCATAAGTATATTCTTTTAAATCAACTCCATATTTTTCAAGGACTTCTTGGAGAATTTTTTCTTGAATTTGTTCTGGTGTAAGTGCTACTTCTGGTGATTTTTGAGTAGGAACTTCAGCTATATTTTGGTTTTCTAATGGCATATTTATTTTTGTTTTAGAGAAAATAAATTATTTTGTTTTTTCATCAACTTCTTTTTCTATTGCTTTTGCTAATTTTTCAGGAGTTTGATTTGGAAAAGCTTCTTCAAATTTTTTAGGATTATTTGCATAAGCTTGTTTTACAATTCATAAAATTCAAACTCATAATCATCAAATAGCAATTCCATTAAAAATATTTCTTAATGGCCCAAGTCTCCATAATAATACTAAAACAACTCAACTTGCTAATCAAAATGCGATTTTTTGTTCCATTGTTAAAAGTCCAAATACTTCTTTCATAGTATTTCATAAAGCTCCAATGGTAGTTTCAATAGTATATCTTGTCATTGACTTTATGGTATCAATAACTGGTCTTGGAATTTTTTGTGCTAAATCTGAAGATTCTCATTTTGCTGCTTCTAATAAACTTCTATCATACGTTTCTCATCTCAGTTTATATCCATCAGATGTTCCTAAAAAAGACCAAACTTTTAAATACATAATTCATTTTTCTGCTCAAGAAAATTCAGAAGCTTTATGTTTTCATCAAGTTATAAGATATAATTCAAATACTTCTTTTGCACTTAAATTTCTTTTATCAAAATATTCTTTAAATTTTCATTCAAATTTAGTATCTCATAAAAAGAAATCATTTTTAATAGTTTCTAACATTCATTTTCCAAACACACTAAATTGTTCTATGAATTCTTTATCTTTTGGAGATGAATATGAATTAAGTAACGTAGTTTTAAAATTTTCATTGGTGATTTTAGAATTGGTATCTCATACAATTTGAGCAATTAATTCACTTGAAACTCCATGTAATTTTCCTTCTCTATCATTTTTTAATTCATCATATTTTTCAGTTAAATCTGAACCTCCAGATGTATTAATACTAAAGCTTCAAAAATTTATTTTTCCTTCTTTAAAATCAGTAAGAGAATAGCTTTCAAAAGAATTATAGATTTTTGTATAACTATAAATTTTTGTTAAAATTTGTTCTACTGTTAATTCACTTTTCCAATTTGGATGTTTTTTTCATAAAATATCTTCTATGATATCCATTTTTCATTGTAACAGGTGAATCGAATCAAAAACCGATTTATCATATTCAGTTTTATTTTTTCCACTTGCATCAATTCCTAGTTTTTCAGATATTCATTTACTATTTACAGTTTCAAGTTGAGAAAAAGTTTTTGTTTTGATTTGAGGTAAATTTAAAATAGTAAATGTTTCATCTGTTCTTTCAGGTGAAAATCATAATACTACTTTTAAAGAGGTAAGATAGGCAATATTATCAGGTGCTTTATTATTTGTATCTAGAGTTTTTCAGTCTTTTTTATTATCAGCCTTTTTTTCAGATTTTTTAGGATCTAAAAGTGCATCTAATTGACTAAAATCTCATGAAAAAATTCATTTAAACATTAAAATAATTGCTCAAATTCAAGCCACCATTCATTTTTCACTAAAAATATCTCAAATTTTATCAAATCAAGTTGAGAGTCTATTCCAAATTCATTCTACTTTTTGAATAGATTTTGTATTTTCTTCTCAAATAATTCAAGCCATTTCTTTTTGTGCTACTTGAATAGCTTTTTCTTCTCAAGAAAGACCTTTGGTAAATACTGTTGCTACTCAGCTATTTTGAAGAGTTTCTCTGATTTCTCAGTGTTCTTGAGGTGTGAGTTCATCTTGAAGTCTTTGTCTTAAATCCGTAGAAGTATCTTGAACTTGTCATGAGATTATTCTAATTCTTTTAGCAAGATCTATTTTGCTTTTTGCTTCAAGTGCTTCGGCTAATTCTTCAGGAGTTTTAAAACTTCCTATTTCAATATTTGATGGAGTTTCAGGTGTTTGTTTAGTCATATTACAATATTACTATTAAAATCTTTTCTATTTTATCATATCTTTTTTTATTTTGCAAAAAAAGAGACATTTTATTGAGTCTCTTGATTTTTTAGTGAAAAATCTTTTTCATCACCTCATTTACGAGTGGTAGTAATTGTATGAGGTAGGTGAAGAGTTTTTCAAATAAATATAGCACCATTATTTTGAATTACTCATTTATTTTCTGGTAATCTATTTAATTTGAGAATAATATTTGCTATATCTCTATGTTTATTTTCACTTCCAGATACATCATAATAATTTTCAACAATTTTCCATAAACTTTCTCATTTTTTTATTTCATGTTTTTTATCTTGGGCTATTGGTAAAATTACTTCTTTTTTTTCATCAGTAAATACAGGAGTATTACTTTCTTTTTGTGTATTTTCATGAGAAGTTACTTCACATTTTTCCTCTTGAACAGGAAGCGAATAATTTTCTTCTTTTACTCTTGTTTCTCTTGGGGCAATAACAAATTTATAAATCCAATTATATTCATTGAATTTATCTCATTGAATCACTCCAAGTTTTACTAAATTTGTTCCGTATACAAGTGGATTATTTAAATTATATACTCATAATTGATTTTTATCTTCTTTCTCTGCTTTGATAAAGATACCAGTTCCATTATTAAGTTGAGAAAATCAAATATTTCACAAATCAATATTTAGGTTTTTTTTAATCATAGATTGAAATCTTGTAAATCATTCTTCATTTTGTATTTCTATTCATTTTTGTAACGCACTATTTAAAGATTCTTGAAATGCTTCTTTTTGTTTTTTACAAGCCTCTTCTGTTATTTGTTCTGGCGTTAATACTTTAGGAGTTTCATAATTTTCTCAAGGACTATTTATTCACATAATTATGGCATTAAATATAATATATGCTGTATTGTATCATATTCAGGAAAAATATGCAAAAAATAACCCACAGCTAAAAAGCTGTGGGAAAATGGCTCTTGGTTTCACATGAAACAGCTTATTGCTGTTCCAGGAATTCGAAGAGTTTTTGAAGATCATTGCTGAGGGCACCACTTCGGCATTGTTGCCGGAGTTTTTCTCTCAAAGCTGTCTTCAGTTCTGGGGTGAAGTCGAACGCAACATTCAGGGCATTGCCACCGAGTTGAGTTCTGGCTTCTTGCGCCAGATAGGCTGTCTTGCGCACGATTTCTCGTGCCCATTCCAGGTTGTCGTTGCTCTGCAGTTGCGGCTGCGGACTGGCCAAAGCTTCTTCCTGATCGGAAGGAGCGCCGCCCAGTGCGATTTGCACATGGTCGAGAGATTCGACAGTCAGCACATTGCTTTCTGCTTCTGCCGCAGCATGCATCCCTGCGACCATTTCACTACCAACTTTCATTTCGTCACGCAAGGCTTGCGCCAAAGCAAGACGACGGCCGGTTTGTACCAGACCAGTGGATTGATGCATCAAGCTTTGCAGTCCACTTCCGAGAAGGGTAGCAATATCTTGTTGACGACCTGTCCCCGATACAGTTTTGGATGTTCCAGCGAGAGCTGCGTCCACAATATCTTGACCGTTCATGGTGAAATCTCCATTCGTGTTAAGGTTACGAAAAAGCACTTCCAGAGCATGTTCCACATTCTTCTTTTTTCTCTCCTGAATAAATTTATAGATAATGCAAAAAAGCATTACTAAAAACATCAGGAGTAGAATTAGGAAGATGGGAGCATTCACTTGGAACTCTTGAGAGATGAGAATGCTACCCATAGATGTCCTTCCTCTAAATGTAGAAAGTGTATTTATAATACTATTATTTTACAATTGTCAAATTTTATTTATAAAATAATAAATATAAAATAAAAGAAAGCAATTAAGCTTTCTTTTATTCTTTTGATGAAAAACTATAAATTTCATATCCTCAGTATGCTACACTTGATAAAAGAGCAATTTTTTTCCAATCACTTGGGAGTTTTGAACTCGCATTTCAAGTTTGTTTTAATAATCAATCTTTTCCAATGGTAAAAACATGTTTTATTCAACTTCCAACCATGAAGACAAGTTTAACAGCAGCTCATGCAGCAAATCATTTTAAAAAGTTTTCAATAATATTATCAGTAAAATCATTTCCATTTAAAACATTTATTCACCCTCAACCTACTGCAAAAGCAGTTCATCATACCATTCCTGATTTTAGTAAATCTATAATCGTTTTGGTAAGATTATCTTTGATTTGTTTTGGGAGACCTCAGAGTTTATTTCCTACTTTTTCTCAAACTCATTTCAAAAACGAATTTGTTTGTGGAGAATTTTGAGTTTTTACTTCAACAGTTCAGTTTTTTCTACTAAAATTTACTTTTCCAGCAAGTTTCATAGCTCATACCATCATAACTGCTTGTAAATATTCTTCCCAAGTCCAATCAGCCTCTCCATCAAATACATAATCAAGTCCTACTGAAGTTCCACTTATAAGTCATCATTTTATAAGTATTTCTCAAGTATTTTTTAATACTCATGCTGGAACTTTATCAGTCATTTTTCCTACAAAAGCAAGAGTATTTCCAGTTGCTCATAAGCTTAATCCTTGAGAGTCTAGTTTAATTGCATGAGCAAGTTCAGCATTTTTCATTACTCAAGATATTCATCTAAGAACTCACATAAATGCAATAGTTTTTGAAATTTCTTTTACATTTCCAGCATTTTCTAAAATATTATTTCCATAAACGATATTATTCATTGTATTATATCATTCATAAAATGCTATTCATTCAACAGTAGATGCTCAAGCAAATCTTGCAACTGATCAAGCTTTTCCTGCTTTTTGTGATAATGCTGTTAATCTCGTAGCATTTGCTCACCATCTTGCAGCAGCTAAAGCTCATCTTGCAGCAATTGCTCCAACTCACATACTTACAGCAGCTATAGCAAGGGTAGAACCAATATCAATTGCTGTATCAATATTTTCATCAGATATTTTCATCCAATCATTTCATTTACTTTCAGCAAGTCAAACTATATTTGCATACATTCCTGTATAACTTGATGTTTCATTTCCTCTTTGAGAAAGTTCTTTAATTTGTTTTTTTAATAGACTATGTTTTAGTAACTCCATTACTGTTCATTGTGCATTGAGTTCCATATAATCATTTAAAGATATTTCTGATTCTCAGTGTGTTTTTCTTTCATGATTTATTTTTACTAATACATCAGAATATTCTTTTCTATGTTTTTCTTGTTTGATTTTAATTTTTGAATATGCTCATAAAATTTCACTGGCAACTTCTTTTCCAAATATTTTTTCTAATTCAGAAGTATTATGATTTTTAATAAGATCATAAGTATGAGGATTTTTTAATATATCATCGATATTTTTAAACGCATCTTGTCTGAGTAAATGTTCTGTAAGTTGATTTTTAACTCATTCACTATTTCCAGACCAACCACCGTATCTCATGGCATCATAAATTTTGAGTAATTTTTGATCTTTATTGTCATAAGATGAATAAAAAGTGTCTTTTACTTTTTTCATATCAGAAGCTCCAATAATTGAAGTTGCATTTTCAGCTTTTTCTATTTCTTGCCAAATCGTATTTATATCAGCATCAATTTTTTCTCATTTTTGAGCTTTTAAGAAAAGTTGTTCAAAAGTTTTGTTAATATTTTTTACTGATTCTGGTATTACAGTAGTTCCACTTCTCATTCATTTAAATAAAAGAGACGAAGCTTCTTTTTCGGCATGAGGAATCCATATTTGTAAAATTTCATTTAAAATTCCAATTTGTTCATATTTTTTCATCACTTCTTTTGCTTCTGGAGTAAGTGAATTTTCTCAAATAAGATATTCTCCATTTTCTCCCATGAGGTATGTTTTTCCATCTACTATTTTATAAGTAGTCGTTGCATACGCAGAAGTAATTACTTCTGGTTTTTTTCCTGCTTTTGGTTTTTCAGAAACAGCAGTTGCAACAGATTTTGCACTCGTTCTTTCAAGATACGTACCAATAGTTTCATTTGGAAGGGGGGTTCAAACTCATTGAGCTGTTCTTTGTTTTAAAATTTCTGCAAAAATAGTTTTATAACTTTCTTTGTTTTCTTGAGTAAGATCTATATTATATGTTTTTAAAAGAGTTTGAAGTTCTTCAAAAGTTTTTTCTGGTTTTTCAGAAAAAATATTTAAAATACTACTTGGGGCAGATAAAAATAAATCATTTTTTGATAATTCTCACCAAAGATTTTGAAGTTCTAATTTTTTAGGCGCATCATTTTCATGTGCAAAATTTATTTTTGAATAATGAACTCATTGAGAAGTTTTTTCTGGTGATGAAGTTGGAGTAGGAGAATTATCTTTTGAAGATTCTGATTTTCCAAATGTTCATCATTTTTTTTGTATTAATTCTCAAGCCATACTAAGTCCTCAAGCACCAACTCAGATACCTGCAAGAATTCCTCAAAAAAATCATTTTTTTCACCAAAAAATAGCTCAAATAATTCAAAGAATGAGTCATAAACTTAATCATCCATTTCAAATACTATCTTTAATGGCTTCTAATGGGTTATTTGTCCATTTTCTTGCTGCTTCTTTTGCTTGGTTTTCACTTTTAATTCCAAGAGCATATTTTTGATCTTGGCTTAATGCATTTATTTCAGTAAATATTTTTGCTTGGTTTTCTTTTGATGTTTTTTGGTAACTTTTAGGGCTGTTATCATTAATGTTTTTTCATTTTTGATAATATAAATCATCAAAAAATCATACTAAAAACTCTTTTTCTGCTTGATTATCAGTAATAGCTGTTTTAATGGTTGCAATAAAATTTTTATATGAAGCTTCATTTGCAAAATTAATTCTTTCAAAATATGCTTTTGTTCCTTTTTGTTTTGCTAATTTTTCTTTTTCTTCAGAAGAAAGACTTGGGTCAATTTCAACCGTTATTTTATATTTTTCAAGGAGAAATAACGCATATTCACTGGTAGAAGTTTCTTGATTTTCAAATTTAGATCCCATATATTTTTCAAGAGA
Source organism: Patescibacteria group bacterium (assembly GCA_034675265.1). Taxonomy (GTDB): domain Bacteria; phylum Patescibacteriota; class Gracilibacteria; order BD1-5; family UBA6164; genus UBA7396. The sequence goes on along the minus strand of JAUCDK010000002.1, from coordinate 21,072 downwards.
ACTGTGAGTTCTGTATAAAAGTGATTTTTGTAAATCTTCTTGAGTAAAATATCTTCATATTCCATTATTTAAAAGTTTTTCAAAATCTCTTGTTTCTTGATAAGATGCTATATTTAATTTTCACATTAAATTTTGATGTCATTCTTTTAATGAAATTTTTCATGTTTGTATATTTTCAATTGAAATCCCCATTTGATTGAGACCAGACAAAATACCTCATAAGATAAAAGGTTTATTCTCAGCTTTTACATCTTTTAGGTTTTCAATATATTTTTTTACTGTATCAAAAGACATTCTTCCAGCTTCAATTTCTTTTTTGAGTTGTTCAAGTTGTCAGTGTGCTTGTATGATTGTTTCTTTTCATGGAATTGATTCTTTTGTTTGTTGAGAAGGAGTTACAGTTGGTTGTAGTTGTTGTTCTTCAGAACTTCTTGTTAGAACTTCAGACATATTTTTTTAATTAATTATTAAATTTCTTTTATTTTATCATATCTTTTTTTCTTTTGCAAAAATTATGCAATTTCAGTTATTTTATCTCAAAGTCAAATTACTTTTGACGCGTATTTACTATCAGTTGCATATCAAGCTTTTGCTATTTCTCTTGCAAATTTTTCTCTATCAAGTCAGATGTATTTTTCAGGATAATGAGCTGGTTTTGGATTAATATTTTCTCCATATGCGAAAGCTTGGCGATATCTTTCATTTTTTGTCAAAAATTCAGCATATCAATAAAAAGATTCTTCCATGTTTTTAAATTTTTTAAATCCATCTTTTATAGTAACTGTTTTTCCATTTACTTCTTCTTTGGTTGCCATAGTTACAAATTCTCATTTTCAAAATGCTTTGATTCCAAAATAATTTCCATGTTTTTTAGCAAGTGATGATTGTCCCCAACCAGATTCAAGAATTGCTTGAGCAACGGTTACTTCATAGGGAATTCAGTATTTTACTTGGATGTTTTTTGCTATTTTTGAAGCTTCTTTTACAAATTCTTGTTTTTCTTTTGATGTAATTTTTGCATAGTTGATTCTTGAACTTTCTATTTCTTTTCCAGTTGCATCATCTACTTCAGCATAATTTTTAAATCCTCCAAAAAAACTTTGAAATATTGCTAAAATAATTCATATTATTCATTCTTGAATTTTAGAAAAATCAAAACCTGTATCTCATGAATTATCTAAAGCTTTTTGAACTTCTTTTTTTTCAGATGAGCTTAAATCTGTTTGAGCTAAATTTGCTCAAATCATTTTTTTATCTTGAGAGTCAAGCTTTTCAGTTCAGAGCTTTCCTTGTGTCTCTGAAATAATTTTTTGTTTTTGAGACTCGAGTTCTTGTAATTTTTTTTCAAGTTCATCTATTTGAGATTGAAATTCTGGATTATTTTCTGTTTTTAATTTCTCTAAGTTAATTTTTGCTTTTGAAATCTCATTTTCGATGTTTTCTAACTTTTTTGAGTTGTCATTTGTTACCTCTAAAGTTTGAGCCATATTTTTAAAATTAAATATTAAATTTCTTCAATTTTATCATATTTTCAAAATTATTGCAAAAATTTCATTTTTTTATAAAATCAGAGGTAATTATTTATTATCTAAGTATTTATGTTGTATCGTTTATTTAAATATTCTATTAAAAATATTTTAAGAAATAAATTTCTCTCTTTTTCGTCAGTGATTGTGTTGTGACTTTTGATGTTTTTTGTAAATCTTTTGATGATTTTACATAATTTAAGTAGCAATTTGATAGAAGCTATTAATTCAAAACTTACGATTTCTTTATATTTAAAAGATGAATATACAAAAGAAAATATTACTGTAAAAAGTTTAATGGATACTATTCATACAAATCTTCCTTTGGTTGAAATAGAATTTAAAACGAAAGATGAAGTTTTAGAAGATATGAGAAAACAGGATGAAGAACTCGTAAGTATTATTAAATCTCAAAACCCACTTCCTGCAACCATCAATCTTTCAAATATTAAAATGCAAGAATATGAACAACTCAATACTATTATCGAATGAAAATATGGAATCTTAACAGATTTTAAAACGAATTCTACCTATGATTATAGAACTCAATATGAGAGAATTTTAAAAATTATTGCTATTTTAAAAACTCTAAAATTAGCATTATATATCATTATTTGAGTGTTTTTACTTTCTATATTTGTAATAACATATTCTATAATTTGAAATTTTATTTATCATTATAGAGATGAGATTTATATAACGAGATTGGTTTGATGAGGAAATAGTTTTATTTATGGACCATTTGTATTTCAATGAATTATATATTCTGTTATTTGATTCTTTTTAAGTACCAATATATTTTTGGTTTTCGTAAATAATGCAAGTATCTTTTTTGATAAATCATCTGTAAAACAATATGTTGTAAATAGTGATTTAAATTATATTTTATTATTTCAATTAGTGGTATTTATTGGTATAGGAGCTTTGAGTTCATTTTTATCTGCAAGAAGATATATTAAAAATAATTAATAAAAAAATAAAATATGTGGTTTTTTAAAAATTATGGAATTTTGGGTCAAAATGCAAGAAATCTCAAATATATTTGAGAATTTAATGATGATTTAGCAAAAAAATTGGCTGATTCAAAAATTAAAACAAAAGAATTTTTAGCAAATAAATGAGTAAAGGTTTCTGAAAATCTTGCTATTATTAAGTCTCACGATGAACTTGATAATTTTGATATGAATTCTCTTCCACTTCCATTTGTAGTAAAACCAAATGCATGATATTGATGAAAATGAATTATTGTTTTTGATAAAAAAGATGGAGCTGGAAATTTTATTTCAAATGATAATCAAATTTATTCACCACATCAATTTATTGTTCATGTAAGAGAAATTTTAGATGGATTTTATTCACTTTCTTGATCAAGAGATAAAGTAATTTTTGAAAGAAAATTAAATTTAGATCATTCTATTGAACTGCTTGGAAAATATTGATTGCCAGATATTAGAGTGATTGTTTTTAATAGCGTTCCTGTTATTGCGATGCTGAGAGTTCCAACAGCAAATTCAAAATGAAAAGCAAATTTGCATGGATGAGCTTGTGGACTTGGAATTGATATTTGAACAGGAAGAATTACCTATATCACACAATTTAAAAAAATGATTAAATCTATTCCAGGTATTTGAGATGTAAGAGGAATAGAAATTCCACATTGGGAAGATGTTTTGAGACTAGCTGTAAAAGTACAACAAGTAACAGGAGTTTGATATGTTTGATGTGATATTGTTTTGGATGATACATTTTGACCACTTTTACTCGAAATGAATGTAAGACCTTGACTCGAAGTACAAGTTGCAAATAAAGTTCCACTTTTAGAAAGACTCAAAAAAGTAGAAAATATTAAAGTAAATTCTGTTGAAAAATGAGTTCGTTTGGCTCGTGATTTATTTGGATGAGATATTGAAGAAAAAATTAAAAATATTTCTGGGAAAAAAGTAGTTGGAAATAAAGAATATATTGAAATCACATATAATGATAAAACTTTTCAATCAGTATGTGAGATAAAAACAAATAAACCAAATAGCTACATTCATATAGATTATTTGATAAATATTTTAAAATATCCACAAGAAAAAATTAAATGAAATATTGTAAAATTAAAATGTAGTATTTTAGGGGAAACAAGAACAGTAAAATTTCATGTAAAACCACTTGAAGTTTCAAATATGATTTTAGGAAAAGAGGCTTTATATGGATTTTTAGTCGATCCATTTAAATATAAGGAAAGTGATTTACCGTACAATTCTAAAAATCCATTATTAAAAGAAAAAAATATTGCCATTTTAAAATGATACGAAGAGCAGCTTTTAAAATTGGATAAAGAAATTATGGATATTGATAAAAAATTAAATATCTTAAAAATTATTACTCCAAAAAATATTTCTTCAGAAAAACTAAAATTTATTGAGTCAAAAGGAACATATATTCCTCAACTTGAATACAATGAAATTAATTTTAATGTAAAAGAATTATTTACAAAAATTACTAAAATTGAAATCCCAGATATTCCACTTTCTTGAATTTTTAAAAGAAAAAAAGATGAAGTTATTAATAAACTTTATTTTATTCAAGCATTTCAAGATCAAAATATCGAAGGTTTAAATTATTATGGAAAATTACTCTACTGAGAAATTACGAAAGAAAATTTAGAGTATACTACAGATTTGATTATTAATAGAGAAGAAATTAAAAAAGAAAAAGAATTTTTGACGATTGAAGAAATAAAAAAATATATCACAAAATTTAATTATATTTATAATATCAATATTCATTTAGTAGAAAAAGAAATTGGATCAAGATTTTCAGTAAAATGAGATAGTTTACTTATAAAAAATGGAAGTCTTGTAGGAAAAAAAGAAATGAGATCAGTAGTCGCTCATGAAATAGAAACACATTATTTGAGAAAAATAAATGGTTTAAAATCAAAATATTCTATATTTGCAGTTGGAACTTCAGACTATTTAATTACAGAAGAAGGACTTGCTATTTATAATCAATGAAAATTTGTAACCAAAAATGATGCAAAATATTATGGAGCAGCTGAAAGATATTGTCTGATAGATTTTTGATTGAAACATTCATACAAAGAATTTGTCCAAGAATTAATTAAAACATATAATTATGATTATGGTTCAGTTTTTAATTATTTGGCGAGACTGAAAAGATGAGTAAAAGATACTTCAAAAAATTACATATTTTTAAAAGATATCATTTATATTAATTGATTTCTTCAAGTTAAAAAATTTATAGAAAATGGAGGAAATATTAATGAACTTTATTTTGGTAAAATTAGTTTACAAGATTTAGCCGAAATAAAAAAATCAGAATTTATTCAATTTAAAGTTGATGATTTCAAAATTCCGCTTTTTACATAATTTTGATAATAAATATTTTATCTTATACAATCAAGAAGTATTATTTCTTATAAACTAAGTTATGGAGTCAAATAATTTTAAAAATACAAGTGAATTAGATAGATTATTATCTGAAATGAATAGAGAGTTTTTTAATGAGGAACTTGCTGATATAGTTGAAGTAACCTATGCGTATTCTGATATATGAGGTGGGAAAGTTGTGAATAAAACATTGTTTTGAAAATTTTTATCAAAACAATATGAGTGAAATGATGCAAATGAACAAAAACAATTTTGGGAAAATCTAGGAAATGATATGAAAAATATTTTTTGAGAAGTTCTTGTAAAATTAACTTTTAAAAGACAACTTATTTCAAGATATAAAAATAAAATTTCGTCATTACAAGATACTGATAATAAAAGACTTCAAATTCTTTTAGGAACACTCGATTATTTAGATAAAATTTTAGATCTCACTCTTACTGGACTTCCATTTGAAGCAGAAAAAGCTTGATTGCCACATAATTTAAACAAAAGAGAAATTGAAGGAAGAATAAAAAGATTAGAAGAAATAGAAAAAGAACTTTTCTGACCAATGGTAAGAAAAACAAAACATGAAGTTATTTGAAGCTATCAAATTTTTACAGATGTTTTTCAACAAGAAAAAACAAAATTGACACCAGAGGAGCAAGAACAATTTTTAAAATTTTTACAAACTCTCAAAAATACATTTCCATATCTTTCTTGAACTGAAGAACCAATGGAAAAATCAAAAAAGAAACTCCCTGAAACACCGGAAGTTTTAAAAAAAGAAATTACCAGAGAGAATTATGTAAAAGTTTTCAAAATTATTTTTGAAATATACGATATTAAGAAAGAAATCAAAATTGAAGAAAGAAGTAGTATTTATGATGGAGAAGATTATTTAGGTATTCCAAGTAGTAAAGCATATGAAACTCTACAACTTTCAAGAGTTTTAGGATTGATTCAACACGAAATAGAAACACATTATATTATAGAAAAAAATAATTCTCAAACATTAGGTAAATTTAGATGAGCAGGAAACTTAGAAAGAGAAGAATGAGTCGCAAAAGTATCTGAATGGACTTTGAAATGAAAAACTTTAGATGACTTTTGAATTCAATGAGCAATTCCTGATTTGCTTATGGGGGAAATATTATCTTGAGAGGATTACTTAAAGTTTTTTGAACTTTTAGGTAAAATGGATAAAGAAAAAATGACTTTATGATTGACATTAAAAGATCCAAAATGAACATTTTTAAGAAGAAAAAGGAATTACCCACTTTTTTACAAATGAGTACAACATAAAGATACATCATATAATAGATGAGAACATAAAGTAATCAATTTTTTACAAAAATGATGAGATATTAAGGATTTATATGTTTGAAAAGTCTCTTTTTCTGATGTAGGAATTACTAAAAAAATTCTTGATGAAGAATGACTGAAATTACAATATCCTCTTTTACTTTGAGAATTATTACAATATGTTATCACTTGAAATGAGTTAAAAGAAGCAGAATTTTGGAATTACATAAAAGGGAAATATCCATTTTTAGATGTAGAAAAAGAATTTTCTCATAAAACTATCGAGAGATTGACATACACAATGAAAAAGAAAATTATTCAAATTTTGGATTTATTATAATATATTATTTTATTCTATATTTCAGGAAGCATATTGTTTTTTTGAAATATAGAATAAAAATAAAACTTAAATTTTGCTTTAAATAAGCTATTAAAACTTAATTTTTAACTTTTTTGTAAAAAAGATTTGCATTATAAAAAATATTTCATATAATTCCTCTCGCTTCGTTAGGAAGACTACTAAAAAGAAATGGGGATGTAGCTCAGTTGGTTAGAGCGCCGCACTGTCACTGCGGAGGTCGCGAGTTCGAATCTCGTCATCCTCGCCATTTTTAAAAATAGGTGGAATAATACCCTTTATGGGGCATTAGCTCAGTTGGCTAGAGCGCCTGCTTTGCACGCAGGAGGTCAACGGTTCGACTCCGTTATGCTCCACCAAAAATTATTTTAGATATGTATATATCGGTTAAGATTAAACATCTTAATAATTTTTTATTTTATTATAAGAAAGACTTATGACAGGTTTCTGAAAAAGACCAAGAAGACTCAATTATGCTGTTAATAATAAAAGAGTAAAAAGTACTTCAAAGGTTGCAAATGCAGTTAAACACTATGATACTTTGAAAAAAAGAGTTGAGTTTGAAGGAGAAACAAAATGGTTAAAAAATGCTTTTTTAATTGTTTGAAAAAAATTAAAAAAATATTGAATTAAAACTAATTAATTATATAATATGGCTAGATTAACTTGACATGCTCATAGAAAAATAAGAAGAGCAATTAAATTGATTACAAAAAAAATGAGAAAAAACAAAGCTTAGTTTTTAAGATAAGTTTTTAAAAATATATTTTATTTTTTTATTTATAATATTATGGCTTTTGATAGATCTAAACCACATATGAATATAGGTACTATTGGTCACGTTGATCATGGTAAAACTACTACTACTGCTGCTATTACAGCTGTATTAAATGCTAAATACGGTACTTGAGAAGTAAAAGACTACTCACAAATTGATAATGCTCCTGAAGAAAGAGCAAGATGAATTACTATCAATACTTCACACGTTGAATATGAAACTGCTGCTAGACATTACGCTCACGTTGATTGTCCTGGACATGCTGATTACGTAAAAAACATGATTACTGGTGCTGCTCAAATGGATGCTGCTATCCTTATTGTTGCTGCTACTGATGGTCCTATGGCTCAAACTAGAGAACACATTCTTTTATCAAGACAAGTATGAGTTCCTTACATCGTTGTATTCATGAATAAATGTGATATGGTTGACGATGCTGAAATGCTAGAATTAGTTGAAATGGAAATTAGAGATTTATTAAATAAATATGAATTCCCTGGAGATGATACTCCTGTTATTAAAGGTTCTGGACTTGCTGCTTTAGAAAATCCTTCAGATTTTGATGGAAAAGCTAAACCAGTTCTAGATTTATTTGATGCAATTGAATCATGGGTACCAGTTCCTGAAAGAGACTTAGATAAAGCTTTCTTAATGCCTGTTGAAGATGTATTCTCAATTAAAGGTAGAGGTACTGTAGTTACTGGTAAAATTGAAACTTGAGTTATTAAAGTAGGTGATGATATTGAAATCGTTGGTATTAGAGATACTAGAAAAACTACTGTAACAGGAGTTGAAATGTTCCACAAATCATTAGATCAAGGACAAGCTTGAGATAATGCGGGGTTACTATTAAGAGGTATTGAAAGAGACGATGTTGAAAGAGGACAAGTTCTTGCAAAACCAGGATCAATTAAACCACACACTCAATTTGAAGCTGAAGTGTACGTATTAACTAAAGATGAATGAGGAAGACATACTCCATTCTTCAAAGGATATAAACCACAATTTTACTTCAGAACTACTGATGTAACTGGTGATATTGAATTACCAGCAGGTGTAGAAATGGTTATGCCATGAGATAACACTAAAATGACTGTTAAATTACAAGCTCCAATTGCGATGACTGAATGATTAAGATTCGCTATTAGAGAATGAGGTAGAACAGTTGGTTCAGGAGTAGTAGCTAAAATTATAGCTTAATAATATGTATTAAAACTAAGAAGAAGTTTATCTTCTTCTTGGAAATTAGTTTATATTAATTGTTATTTAAAATAGATATGGCAAAGAAAGCAACTCAAAAAATGAGAATAACTATAAAAGCATTTGATCATAGATTACTTGATGAAGCTGTGAAAAAAATAGTTCTAGTAGCAAAAGACTCTTGAGCAATTGTAGTAGGACCAATTCCATTACCTACAAAAATAGAAAAGATTACAGTAAATAGATCTACATTCGTTAACAAAGATGCAAGAGAACAATTTGAAATAAGAAGACACAAAAGACTTATTGATATTACTGAACCAACTGCAAAAACATTAGAATTATTGCAAGATATAAATATTCCAAATGGAGTTTGAGTTGAAATTAAATCTTTGTAAAATAAAGAATACCTTATTAAATGTTAATTAAAAATTTATATGTCTAGAGTTTGTGAAATAACTTGAAAAAGAACTTGAGTAGGTAATACAAGAAGCCACTCAATGAGAGCAAGTAGAAGAAAATATTATCCAAATCTTTTCTATAGAAATATTAAAGATCCTGAAACTGGATTAGTATATAGAATAAAAGTTTCTGCTGCTGGATTAAGAACTTTAAAGAAAAAAGGAATTATATAACATATGGATGTGTTTTCACATCTATATGCCCAGGTGGTGGAATCGGTAGACACGCAGGACTTAAAATCCTGTTCCAAATCTGGAGTGCGGGTTCGATTCCCGCCCTGGGCACCATTAAAAAAAGAAATTGTTGAATAACTTATATCATTAAACAGATACATCCGTTATTTCTGATGTTATCGAAATGAAAGAGAAAAATTCTCTTTGGATATAAATCTAACGATTTGCCAAAATCGTTTTTATTTTTTAAAAATTAGTCAATATGTTAAAAATTAGACTAGCTAGAGCTTGAAAAAAGAATTCTCCTTTTTTTAGAGTTGTTCTTACTGAACATACAGCTCCTACAAAAAGTGGTTTTCAAGAAGTTTTAGGTTTCTTTAATCCTATTTCTAAAGAATTTAAAATAAATAATTTAGAAGCAGTAAAAAAATATATTTCTAACGGAGCTCAATTATCTCCAAGAGTAGAAAAATTAATCAAAACAAATAATATTTCATTATAGTTTTATCCCCTTTTTATTTAAGGGGTTTTATTTTTTAATAACCATTTTTATGAAAGAAGTAGAATTTTTACAATTTATAATTGAAAATTTAGTACAAAATAAAGGAGATATTCAAATTGAAAGAACAGAAGATGAATTATGAATTTTACTTACTCTGAGAGTAAATAAAGAAGATATGGGAGTTGTAATTGGTAAAAGTGGAAATATAGTAACTTCTATTAGATCACTTTTAAAAATTCTTGGAAGTAAAACAAATCAAAGAATTAATTTAAAAGTTTTAGATTAATATTGCAAAAAATCAATTAATCATTATAAAGAGTCTATTATTATTTAATTATTTTCATATGTTTTTTGAAATTGCATATGCATCTTCTCAAAATGCAACATTATTTACTTCAAGAATGGATTTTGGAGACTTTATATTACTTGCTATTTCGCTTATAGTATTATTTGCAGGTATATTCTCAATTATGTATATTTTATGGGGAGGAGTTTTACTTATCTTATCTGGATGAAAAGATGATAAAATAAAACCAGCAATTAACTCTATAAGATATGCTCTTATTGGACTTTGAGTTATTGTTTTATCTATATTTGTATTTCCTAAATTAGCTGGTCTTTTGGGGCTTGATGTTTCAAAATATTCTTCACCAGATAAAATTTTTCAAGAAATTAAAGTATTAGGTGACACTATTTTTGGAAATAGTTCATCAACAAATGTAAATTTTGATACAGGATGAAGTAATAGTAATCTTCCAACTGATTTCTCTGATCTATAAAAAAAATCTTCAATTTGAAGATTTTTTTTATCTTATATCTTTGTTAAATAAAAAGTACATCCATTTTTCAAAAATATCCATTGAATCTTGTATTTTTCTTTCCGGTTGCACTACTGGAGTAGATTCGCTTACTTCATCTTTTGAAAATCTATTATATTTGTCTTCATTGGTAATAAATATTACTACTTCACCTTTATTTTTCATAGATTGTTCTTCTTTTAGGACTTTATTTTTGTATGCTTTTGTATTAATATATTCAAGTTGATCTTTATAATACGTAATATTTTCAGTCATTTTTGTATTATTATTTTCAATCACTTCTATGTGGTTATTAATTTTGTATTCTTTATATTTATAATCGATAATTAAATAGAGTAAATACAGTATTATTGCAATCAAAATCAGAAATATGTATTGTTCTTTTTTCATATTTTTTGGAAATTTTAAGTTTTATGATATAATTGATTATATATTTTTATTTGATTATTCAATACAAAATGAAATTTTTTAAAAATAAGATTTTTATTGCTATTCTTAGTTGAATTTTATTACTTTTTTCTCTTCAGTTTTATTTTATTTCTAACTCATTTAAAAGAGATGTAAATTCATACATTATGCTTTTAGAATGATATGGAACGCTCACAAGTTGATGAGAAAAAAAAGTTCTAAAAATAAATAGCAAAGAAAAAATTATTAATGGAGATGTTATCAATACTTTGAGTAATTCATTAGCAGTTATTGAATGGGGAGATAAATCAATCACAAGACTTGGAGAAAATTCAAGAATTGTGGTAAAAGAAAATTTTGTAAGTGATGATTTAAGTAAAATTAATATTTCTTTTGAATTATTAAAATGAAAAACTTGGTCAAATGTTATTTCAATATTTTCAGGGGATTCGTATTTTAAACAGGAAATCAAATGAGTTTCAGCCGCTGTAAGAGGAACGGTTTTTGAGGCAAATTATGATAGTGAATATATGCTTGTTCATAAACATGCACTCAAACTTACCAATAATAAATGAGAAACTCAAGAAATTTATCCAGGACAAGTATTTTCTCTAAAAACTTTTTCTATTGATGAGCTTAAAAAAGTTATTGATGAAACGTTCCAAAAAGTAAATGAAAAATTAGATGCGGAATATATTAAAAAATTAAGAGAAAGTTTTCTAAGTTCATTTCAAGAAAGTAATCCATTAAATTTGGTACAAAAATTTAGTAGTGAAAATAAAGCATTACAAATATTGCTAGAAGAAAATCCAAAACAAAATTTTGAAGCTTTTATTTGAAATTTGGATGATGAAAAAAAACAAAAAGTCCTTTGATATCTTAATACGTTATGACAAAGCGTAAATTTTGAAAATGGAGAAGACAGTTTTTTATATAATTTAAAATTAAATACAAGAGAAAATTTAGTTGAAAATAGTCAAAACGAACAATATAAAGAAACTCTTGTAAGATATACATTGTATGATTTAGCAGATTTAGTAAATTTTGAAAATTTTAACACTTGAGTATTAGCGCATACTATAGAATTTTTGAACACAAATAATCAATATGTAACACAAGAAAAAAATTATTCAAAAACTTTTTCTGAGATACTTCTCTTAAATGGGGAAAATATTAACCTAGAAACGTTGAAACAAAAAATTTCGAACCTTGATAAGGTATGACAAGATATCATTAATTCTGGATTAAATAAAGCTTTAGATCTCTTTAATAAATAAATATGAAGAATAAAAATAATTTTTTTGCACTGGTTGCAACGGTTATTGGGGTTTTTATCGTTTATATTTTTATATGGTTTTATTTTTATACTACCAATAAAGATATCGCACTTCATTTACAAAGAATTTTTCCTTCACCGGTAAATAAAGATTTAGTTCTGATTGAAATTGATGATGCAACACTAAAAGAGTTTTGATATCCTATGGAGAGAAAATATTTTGTAGAATTATTACAAAAATTATCTCTTTATCAACCAGCTGTTATAGGAATAGATATTTTATTTGCTGAAAAATCAACTAATGAAAAAGTTGATAATGAATTGTTAGAAACATTTAAAAATGCTTGAAATCTAGTTTTATGATATGAAATTGATGGAAATACAATAAAATCATGATATTTTCAAGATAAAAAAATTTCATATGGATATTTTAATCCTCAAATTGAAACAAATAACAATGTATATTCTGTTTTACCATATAAATATATTGAAGATTCGCTTCATGAAAGTTTTTCATTTCAAATATTAAGAAAATATTATAATTATAAATTTGGAACGAATAATCAAGAAATTAGTGTTAAAAAATCACAAGAGTGATTATTTTATAAATTCTTTTTTAAAGAAATTCCTCTTACAAATAAACATTTATTTGATATTGTATATCAAGATAAGCAAAGAAATTTTACGCATTATTCATTTAGAGATATTTATAAATGACAACAAGTTGATATAAAAGATAAAATTGTACTTATTTGATATACTTCAGCAGGACTTGATAAATTTATTATTCCAAATATTTGAGAAGAATCAGGAGTGTATATTCATGCAAATACCATTAATAATGTACTTTCAGATAATTATATATTTTATTTTAACTTTTTTTATGAAGCTTTTATTTCATTACTGATTATTATTTTAATTATTTTCTTGAATTTACAGCTGAAAGAAAGAAAAATAACTTGGTTGATTCTCGGAGCGCTTATTTTGTTATTAGTGATTTGATTTATTTATTTTTTATTTTTATTTTTTACAAAAATTCCAATTTTTCCAAATAATACGATTTGATTTGTTTGAATCTTATTTTTATCATTTTTTGGTTCGGCTATTTTAAAATATATTATTGAAGATAAAAATAAAAGACTCCTTTCTGATGCACTTTCTGCATATGTTTCGAGTGATATTGCTCGTGAAATTTTATACTCTTCAGGAAATGTAAATCTTTCTTGAGAAAATAAAAAAATTACTATGTTTTTCTCAGATATTGCTGGATTTACAACGATTTCAGAAAAACTTTCTCCTGAAGAACTTGTTTCATTTTTAAGAGTGTATTTATGAGAAATGTCACATATTATCATGGATAATAAATGATTTATCAATAAATATGAATGAGATGCGATAATGGCTTTATGGTGAGTATTTTGAAAAGTTGAAAACTATGGAATTATTGATGGTTGTAAATCGGCTTTACTTCAACAAACAAATTTAAAAGTTCTCAATGAACAGTGGAAAGCAGAGGGGAAAGATGAACTTTCTGTAAGAATGTGAATTCATACTTGACCAGCAATTATAGGAAATATTTGAGCGGAATGAAGAAAAATGGAATTTACGGCTCTTTGAGATAGTGTGAATTTAGCAAGTCGTTTAGAATGAGTAAATAAATTTTATGGAACCAATATTTGTGTTTCAGAAGATATTTATAATGAAGCGAAAGAAGAGTTTACTTTTAGATATTTAGATAAAATAAAAGTAAAAGGGAAAAATATTTGAATCAATATTTATGAATTGGTTTCAAATATTTGAGAAGCTGGAATTTTTAAAGAAAATATTATTGCAGATTTTGAGAAAGCAGTTTCGTATTATATGAATAAAAAATTTTTAGAAGCAAAGGAAGTATTTGATAAACTATCAAAACTTTGAGATAATCCTTCAAAAGTATATGCAAAAAGATGTGAAGTATTTTTACAAAATCCTCCATGAGAAAATTGGGATGGAATTTGGACTATGGATGAAAAATAAAAAAATGTTTGGTAAAACCAAACATTTTTTTATTTTTAAAAATTATTTATTTTGAGCAAGGTAGATAATTTTTATGAGTTCTTGCATTTTTTCTTCTAATTCCTCTTCATTTTGAGAAGCCGCAGCTTTTTTCACACAACAATTTACATGTCATTCTAAAAGATTTATATTTGCTGATTTTAAAAGTCAAATGACAGCTAAATTTTGTTGAATAATATCAATACAATATTTATCTTCCTCAACCATTTCTATAATTTTTTCTAAGGATGTTTTTGCCTTTTTGAGACCAATAAGAATTTTTTGGTTTTTCATATTATTTACTAAAAAAATATTTTTATGTATTATATGAATTTTCAAAGCAAAATCAAAATTCATTTTTTTCAAATGATAAAAAATTATTCTTTTTGTAACATATCTTTCATCATATTTATTTCATTTTCTTGAGAGAGAATAATATTATTTACTATCTCTTTAATTTCTGGAGAAAGTTTAATATTTTCTACTGATTTTGCCATTTCAATAGCTCATTTATGATGTTCTATCATTCATTCAAGATAACTTTTTTCGAGTTCACTTCCACTCAGTTGTGTTAAATCTCACATCATATTATGATACATAGTACTTTCTCAAGAAGTTTGATATTTTGTTTTTAAAATATCTTTCATAATACTGATTTCATTTTCTTGTGCTGAGATAATTGCTTGTGTGAGTGATTTTAATTCTTCATTATTTGTTTCTTCTCAAACAATTTTTGAAGTATCAATTGCTTCTTGATGATGAGGTATCATTTGAGTGATAAAATCTTTTTCAGAAGTTACTTGCATATTTCACATCGATCACATATTGTGTTGTGACATATTATTTATCAGAAAAAATCAAGCAATCACTACTAAAATAACTCAAAGAGCCAGAATAATTTTATATGTTTTCATAGAATAAAAGTTAAAAAATAATAATTTATTTATTTAGGATAAAATGTTTTTTATCCACAAAATGCATCATATCGTATGCAGAGTAAGTTCTTTTTAATTTTTTGGTGTAGATTACTTTATTCCCAAAAAAATTATCTAAAGTTTCTCATACATTATTGAGTATTCATAAATCTTTCATCATTTGTGCATCTAAAAATCAGAGGTACATATTTAAATATTCTCAAGAAAATGAATTTTTTAGATCAATATCACTTTCAAAAATTTTTGGAATATTTTTATTTTCGTAAAGATAAAAAGTTCTGATTCCTAAATTATCTTGCGTTGGTAAATATAGTAAACTTTCAGCATCTCAAAGAATCTTTTCATAATTTTTTGAGTCAAGAATATGTACTTCATCAAGAGCAGTATCTGTTTTTTCTAAAATCCCAGTAATCGTAACTTTTTCAAGTCCGAAAAAGTTATAAAGAGTATCTCAAACTCATTTTATAAGTCATTCTTGAATCATCATTTGAGCTTCCATATTTCCAATAATCACTCCATTTTCATCTAAAATATTGCTGCCACTTTTTATTTTGATGTTTTCAGGAATTTTTTCAGAGAAAAGAAATATTTTTGGAGTATTTTCGGTGATATTGATTTTATTTTGAGATAGTGTTACAAAATCAGTAATAGAAATAAGAGTTTCATTATTATTTTTTGTGTATGCGCTTTGAAATCTATCAGTAGTATTTATAGAAGCAAATCCTATAAAAATACTGGTAAATATTCCAAGTAAAATTAAAAGTGAAATACTTCAAAAATGTTTTATTTTTACTTTAAGCAGAAGTGAGTTTAAAACAACTGAAACGCTACTCAGTGCCATAGCAAGTCCAGCAAATTCTGGTTTTAAAAAGAGTCAAATTGATAAAAATGCTCAAGCAGCAATTGGTATTCATAAACTATTATAAAATAGAGAGAAAAAGAGATTTTGTTTAATCTTATTTACTGTATTTTTGCTGATATTTATACTCGTTACGATATCTTGTAAATTATTTTTTATTAAAACAATATCGGCACTTTCAAGCGCTATATCGTTTCCATTTCACATACTAATTCATACATTTGCTGTTTCCATTGCGATACTGTCATTGATTCCATCTCAAACCATAGCTACTTTAAATCATTTCGTTTGAATTTCTTTTATAATATTTCATTTTTCATGAGGAAGTACTCTTGCAAAAATATTTTCTTTTTTTATTCCAACTTGAGAAGCAATGAATGAAGCACTTTTTTCATTATCTCCAGTAATCATAAATACTTCTATCCCCATATTTTGTAAGCTAGAAATAGCTTCTTTAGAAGTTTCTTTTATGGTATCACTTACTGATATAATAGATAATATTTCATTTTCATTTATTAAAAAAAGTACTGTTTTTCATTCATTTAAGAGTGATTTATATTGTGTTTCAATTTCTTTTTCTTGAGAATTTTGAGATAATTTTCATGCTAAAATATCTTGTATTCACGCTTTATTTCCAATAAAATATTTTACTCACTGTATTTCTCAGAGAATTCATTTTCCATTTTCCATTTTAAAATTCGTGACTGGAAGAGGAAAAATAGTATTTTCTTTTGCATATTCGTTGAATGCATTTGCAATTGGATGATTTGAAAGATATTCTAAACTATAAGCAATTTCTAGTAATTCTTTTTTAGAATGTTTTGAGAATATTTTTATGTCTTTTATACTTGGTTTTCCTGAGGTAATAGTTCCAGTTTTATCAAGAGCAATAGCAGTTATTGTATTTATTTTTTCAAGAGAACTTCATCATTTTATAAGAACTCCTGATTTGGCAGCAAGTCCGGTTCAGACAATAACAGCTGTTGGAGTAGCTAACCCGAGAGCACAAGGACAAGCTATTACTATCACACTACAAGCAAGTAATAAGGCATTTTCAAAATTACTTCCAATAATAAAATACCAAACAAAAAAAGTAAGAATTGAAAGACTAATCACAACAGGAACAAATATTTTTGATATGGTATCTGCAAAATTTTCTATATCAGATTTTTGTATACTTGCTTCTTCCAAAAGAGTAATTATTTGAGAAAGAAGTGTTCAGGCTCCAACTTTTTCTGCTTTCATTTCAAAAGATGTGAGAGAATTGAGTGTTCCAGTCATGACAGTATCTCAAATATGTTTATCAACTGGCATACTTTCTCCAGTTAGCATTGATTCATCAATAGTGGCATTTCCTGAAATAATTTTTCCATCAACTGGAATTTTATCTCCTGGCTTTATTAAAATAGTGTATCAAATTTTAATTTTTTCTACATCTATTTCTCTTAATTCTCATCAAATTTTTACGAGTGCTTTTTTTGGTGCAAGGCTCATTAATTTTGAAATGGCTTGAGATGTTTTTGATTTTGCTCTGGTTTCGAGCCATTTTCAAAAACATACAAAAGTGATGAGAAGAGCAGAAACTTCAAAATAAATTCATTCTATTTTCATACCATTTAATCCCAAAATACTTCCTGTTTCTGAGTAAAAAGTAAGAAATGAATAGAGACTATAAAAATAAGAAACACTCGTTCAAATAACAATCAGAGTATACATATTTGCTGTTTTTTGTTTTAAAGCAGCAAAAGATCATTTATAAAAAGCAATTCAAAGAGAGAATTGTATAATACTTGCTATAATAAAAGATATAAGAGCCATATAGCTCATGATAAGAGCGTTAAATGGAAGACTTGGGATAAAATCATACATCATAAAAATGATGAGTGGAATCGATAAAATAAATCAAAAAATTGATTTTTTTGCCCAAATAATACTTTCATCAACTTTTTTTTCTTCTTCTTTTGTTGCTTTATATCAACTTTTTTCTATAAGAGAGATGATTTCATTTTCAGATATTTTTGTTTCATCAAAATCTATAAGAGCTTTATTATTTCATAAATTTACATTCGCTTCTTTGATAAATGCATTTTTATTCAAAGTGGTTTCAATCAGTCTTGAACAGCTTGAACAATGCATTCAAGAAATAGAAAGTTTTGTTTTCATGAGAAAAGTTTAAAGAATATTATACCTACTACCCAGGTATAATATTCTTATTTTTTTGAATGTCAAAGAAAAAGGAAAAAATAAAAATGATTGACTTTTTTTCTAAAAAATAAATACTAGAAAAAATAATTTATAAAACAATTCTATGAAATATATTATTCTCATAATTATCCTTCTAATTATCATCTCTCTCTACTTTGCATTTTTTTGGAAAAAATATAAAAAACTTTCTCCAGAGAAAATAAAAGATTTTCAAAAGAAAC
This sequence comes from Patescibacteria group bacterium, assembly GCA_034675265.1. Classification (GTDB taxonomy): domain Bacteria; phylum Patescibacteriota; class Gracilibacteria; order BD1-5; family UBA6164; genus UBA7396. Next base: position 2,629 of record JAUCDK010000002.1, on the reverse strand, counting down.
TCAAAACTATTTCTTCGCATATTTCCTCAAAAGAAAAAATAATTGATAGCGATAAGCTCTATCATAAAATATTACTAGAAGTTTGATATGTATGAGATTTTTGAACTATTTTAAAACAAAAGCCACTGGTTATCGATGATTTAAATAAAATTTGGGAATTACATAAAATTAGAAATAAACTCGTACATGATTTTGATAATTATGCAGAGACTCTTTTAAGAGAAAAATCAAAAGAATTTTCAAGAGAAATAGAAAAATTACTGAAAAAATTACAATAAAAAAACTAAGAATTTTCTTAGTTTTTTTATTGTATAATAATTTCTCATTGTTTCATTCACATCGTACTACAAACGATATTATATGTTCCAGGTTTTGCATTTACAATAGGAATTCCAATACTTTTTCCCGCAAGAACTTTATGAATAGTTTTATCAATTCCAGGAATAGTAAGTGTACTCATACATCAGCTTCCATCTTTAGTCGGAATGATATTGAGTTTATAATTTTTTCCTGCTTCGAGATAAATTTCTTTTTCTGCTAAACTCCATCCATTATGGAGAACTGTTTTTTGCTCAAATGAAACATTTTCTAGATTCATTTTATGAGTATTTGGAGTATTCAGAGCAACTAAATTGCTAAATCAAGCCAGCATAAATATTCAAAAATATACAACCATTACTCAAATGGCTTTATTTGCATAATGAAAATCTTTATTTTTAAAGTAACTCGAACCAAAACCAAGTAAAAATAAAACTGGCATAGTTCCAAGTGCAAAGGCTCACATTATAAGAGCTCCTGTGATAAAACTTCCGCTACTTGCTGCATATACTTGCATACTTTGAGTAAATCAGCAAGGTAAAAAGAAAGTTAATGCTCATATAATTGGTGCAAAAGCTGGATTTTTCATATTTAAAATTTTACTTCCAAATACTTTTGGCATACTTATCTTTAAACTTGGAATGATATTTAAAATGTGAAGTCACATATAAATCATAAATATTCCAGCTAAAAAGAGTAAGAAAGTATTGAGTATTCCTAAACTTCAAAAATATCATCCAATACTTCCAAGAATTCATCCTCCAAGTGCAAATCAAAGAATTCTTCATAAATGAAATTGAGTATGAACTTTTAAACCAGAAAATGTATTTTTTGAAGTATCAATATATTTTGAAAATCAAAGAACAATTCATCCAGTGACAGCTAAACAACTTGATAATGATGCTACAAGTCATATAAGAACTACAACAAATAAACTTGCATTTTGCACATTTGCAATATTTTGAACGAAACTCACATCTTTAAAAAGAAAATAGAGAATTCCAAAAAGTACAAATAAAAGAAATATGATGATGTAATCAAAAAAATTATTTTTTCTTTTTTGTTTTTTTTCTATTTCGTATCAAAGAGATGTGATAATTTCTTTTATTTTCTCTAAATCATTTTCATTTTTCACTTCTACTTCAATATAATTTTTTGTTTGAGAAATTCATTTTACTTGCACTCAACTGAGTTCTGAAATTCTTGATTCAACTAGCAATTCACAAGCTTTACAATGCATTCCATAAATAGGAAGTTTTGTTTTCATATTTTATAAGATTAAAAATACCTCTCTGGGAGGTATTGTATCATATTTTCATATGAAGTCAAAATTTAAGATAAGATTTCTTCTTGACTTATTTCAAATTTTTCTCAGTTAATTTTTCCTCTTTGAAATATTTGACATATGCTTTTTTTTCTTATAGTGAATTCAATTACATAATTAATTATAATAAAATGGAGATAGAAAAAAATAAACATAAAAAATTAGGAATATTTTTTATATTTACTGCAATTTTTTTATGGTGTTTAGTTCTTGTTATTCCATTTCTATGATTTGATACCGTAACAACTTCTGTTTTGGTTTGAATTTTACTCTTATGTGGTGAAGGGATGTTTTGGTTAGGAACTTTTTTTGCAGGAAAAGAAATACTAAAAAAGTGGTTCAAAAAAAATAAATAATGAAAATATGATGATATAATAAAAATTTTTATTATATCATTTTTATTTTAAAATTTCTAAAAAGTCCATTTCAAATTTTTCTCAATGGTATTCGATAATAATTTTTTCTGGATTATCTGGTGATTGAGTTGCTTTAGGAGGATTTTCGTAATATTTTTTAAAATCTTTTTCGGTTTTAATTTTACTTCAAAAAAACTTTGGAATATATGTTATATAATATTTTCCTGCAAAACTAAGATTGAGATTATAACACTCTCGTAGATTTACTCAAATCAAGAAAATTACTTGGAAGAGTATTAGTTCCAAATAGAAAAAAAGCTTCAAAATTATTAACAAAATCAGCTTGATCTGATATACAAATTCTAGAAGATATAAGATATTTCATAGAGAAAACAAAAAGCCTTGAAAAATAAATTTCAAAGCTTTTCCACTGAGGAGAAAGATAATTGCTCTCTACACTCATCGTGAACATATACATTATATTGAAAAAAAATTATAAATCAAAATTTTTTCATCTTTTCCCCATCAAATATTTTACAATCTCTCTATTTCACCCTATACAAAATCACCTTTTCACCATTTTTTTCAAATTCTTGAACTTTCTCTAAACCACTATATTTTTTCTCACTTT
>JAUCDK010000001.1:0-105921 GCA_034675265.1 Patescibacteria group bacterium | reverse complement strand
TAATTCTCCTTTTTTGTTAAGATATTTCGTGTCCAGTTTTTTGGGAGCTTGACATTATTTCAACTGCTTTTTTCATATTTTTTAATAATTAAAAATTAATTAGAACACTTTAAAACAAAAATATTATTATTATCTAAATTATATTCATAGTCTTTTTTTGAAATTAATTGAATAAATCATCAATCAATTTGGCGAGGTTTAGACAGTATTGTCATATTAAATTTATTTAAAATATCATTTTTAGATAAATTTATTGCAATTAAAAAGTATTGTTTAATTTGTTTAACTACATTATCGTATTCATCATTAAAATTATCACTATCAATCAGCTCAAACATTTTATCATATAATTTATTTAACTTTTCTTTATCAGTAACAGTAAAATATAGTTTTATATTATCAAAAAGATAAAAATCTTCTTCAGTTAATAAAACATTACTATTTTTATCTTTTAATTCTGTATTACTATCATAAAGTTGTTTAGTTCATCAATAATTAACATTGTTATAACTATTATCTCATTTAACATACTTGTTTGCAATTTCTCAAACTTGTCAATAATTTATTACTTTCAATTTTCAAATGTCTTTTCAATAAATACTACAATTCTTTCAATCAGTGTTATCAATAATTTTTCAAATATTTATGTTTTTTATTTCTCTTGAAAAATAAGATTCAGAAAAAAAATTATCACTGGGCGAATTATCAGAATAAGTAAAAGTTTCTGCTTTATTTTCAAAGTCATTTACAATTTGTTTTTCAGAATTTTTATCAACAATTGCTTGTTTTAAAGATAAAAGTAAAAAAGTATTGTAACAATTTTTATTTTTGAAAAAATCTTTGCTTAATGAATTTACATCTTTTCAATTAATAAAATCATATAACAAAAAATATGTTGGTTTTTCTTCTATTTTAAAGCTTGAATTAGTTATTATCGGGTAAGATTTTTTACATTCATTGTAACTTTTATTAAATACTAAATCTATCTTACTTGATATAGTATTTAATTTGTTTTCATCTAAGTTTTCAATTTTTTTATAAAAAACTGAACTTATTTTTTGAAATTCTTCAAGCTTTTTAGTTAAAATATTGTCATCTGCTTTTAAACTTGCTATTTGGAAGAAACAAGTAAATATTAACATTAAAGAAATTATTTTTTTCATATTTTTAAATTAGTAAATAATAAATTAAGAGTTTTTAAATAAATATTTAAAATTTTTGATCGGGTAAATTAGCATAATGTATATTACACACCAAACTAAATAAAAGTAAATTACAATTAACCAAAAAAGCCATCATCCAAATCAAATAAAACCTGGTTTTGGAATTTCTCCCCACAAATATGCTATTATGAAAAATCAATAAATTGCTATAAAAGGTCAAACAATACTTGAGAAATCTTGTCAAAGATTGGCTAATAAAGGTCACAAAAATGGAAAAATCCATAATGACAAACATAAAATAACTTTTGTTTTTATTTTTCATTTTTCAATATATGCTAAATTATTTACTTTTTCAGCACATCTTTCACATATAATTTTTCAGTTATATGTAAATTTATCCGAACATTCTCGGCATAGAAAGGCTCAGCATTCTGCACAAGAGGAGACTGAATCTTTGTCGTTATGAAAGTAACATTTCATATAAAAAAAGGTAATAAAAATAAATTTATTACCAAAATAAATGATAAATTGTTGTTTGGCGAACTAAAAAAGGGCAACTTATTATGCTTTTAGAGTTCGCCAAAACAACTAATTCCGATTTATATACAAATAAATATAAAAGGGTTGCAACAATAAGTTGCCCTTTTAAGATATTTATTTGTATCAATACATATATGTATCGTAAATTAATTATTTTGGCACTCTCATTATAGAAATTTTAAATAAAATGCAACAAAAAAAGACTAAAGTATATATTTTTTAGCCTTTTAAATTCAAAAAGAGTCAAGTTTTTATATTTTTCAAATTACTTTTATATACCTAATTTTTAAAAACTTGACTTAAAATATATTATATTAAAAAACTTTGTTTTTCTTAAAAAAAAGTAAAAAAAAGTAAATTATTTTTTAAAACTCTCAAAAAAAATACAAGGTAGTATAAATCTCCACCTTGTATTTTTTTTTATTTAGAGTTTTTCTTTTTAATTACTTTATTTTTTAATTTTTTTATTATGAAAACATTAAGTATTTTTTGAAATAATATTGAATTTAGTTTTAACTCTCCAGTTGAAGAAACTTGATATATAAGCGAAGATTTTGACTTTAATAAAAAAACAGCTTATGCAACTCAATGAATTCAAGAATTATTAAAATCTAATAATGAAATTCAAATGAGTCTAATAATTTGAGAAGTTTTTAAAACTCTAAAAAAACAAACAAATTCTCAAAAATTAGATTATTTACAAACTATCAAAATTAATAATATTGAAGTTTGGTGTATTGATAATTGAGACTCAATTTGTTTATTAACTAAAGAAGAATATTAAGCCTTATTCTTCTTTTCTTTATTTTTTAAATTTTAAAATTATGAAAAAAATTATTTGAAAAATTCTTGATTCAATTATTTCAATTATTGAAAAATATGAGGATTATAAGTATTGATATCATATAAATTTAGATACTTGAAAACATCAAATTTGAAATTATGTTTTAAAATAAAGATTATAGTTCATCTATAATCTTTATTGTATACTTGCAATTAACTAAATTTTCTTTTAGTATTTCTAAATATTTTTCTTTTTTATGCTTCCAACATCATATTACTAAAATAACATTTTTGTTTTTTAAAATATCAAAGAAGTTATCATTATTTAAGAATAAAAGCATATCATTTATTCAAATAATTTTATTTCTAAATTGATTATAATTGTTTGTGTTCTCTAACTCAAATAGATAATATGTGTTTTTGTTATCAAAAAGCATAAAGTCTCAAATCATCACTTTTTCTAAAAACTCAAATTTTGTATTTTCATTATTTATTTCTTTCATTAATTTTTTATGAATATTTTTTGATCAGATTGATTTTGAAAAATCAATTTGAAAATCATTATTTTTTTCTCTAAATTTTGTTAAAAAATATGATATTAATTTTCATAAAAAAAGTTGATGATTGTAAAGACTATAACTTAAATTATAGCTAGTTTTTCAAAATTCTAGTCAGCTTTCATTTTTTATTCTATTTAACAATAATTCATTTGTTGTTAAAGCATAAATTATATGAATATTTTTAGGTCTATCATTTTTATTAACTTCTTTTATGTATCATTCCTTTTTTAATTTAGATAATCTTAAATTAAAGGTTTTTAATTTAGTTTTTGGGGAGATTATATTTCTTAAACTTTCACTATCGCAAATATTTAATTCATCAAGAAGTTTAAATATTTGATAATCTCTTTTTTGTAATCTTAAAATTTTATTCATATAAAATGTATTATCATAATAATATTTTTATGTGTTCTTCTTTAGTTAAATTAAATGATTCTCAATAGATTGTGTTAAGTCAATTTTTAATAGAATCTATTAATATATAAAAACAACCTAATCATAAATTTGTTATTTCTTTGTCTGTTATCTCTATTCAACTTGTTTTAATTCAATTTGTTAAATCGGGTGCAAAAATATTTGCTTGTTCGCTAGGTAAAGCGAAAACAAATTGTATTCACATATTATTTAATAAATCTTTTAACTCTGGAACTATAAATTGAAAAATTAAAAAATAAACAATATGTTTTTTTCTATGTTCGTTTAGTATTTTTTCTAAATTATCTATTAAATAATTTTTACTTCATTTTAGGTTTAAAAATGATTGGAATTCATCTTGAATTATATAACAATATCAAAGTTTTGGGTTTAAATGTTCTCTGAAGGTTCAATAAACATAACTTCAAGCATTTATGAAACTTTGAATGGCTTTTTTTTCATCACTTGAAAAATCTTCTAAATTAAACAAATGAGTTTCAACCTGTGTTTTTTTGTTTACAAATAATTCAAATAAATCTAAGCTGTATTCATTTTTTAGTGTATGAAATCAAAAAACCTCTCAAAATTCTCAATTAAATATTGATAATTTAGTTATTAAAGTTTCATAAAATTGGCTATTTTCTTTTATGTTATTTAAAAGATACTTAAAATCCTCAAAACTTTCAGCTCATAACTTTTTTAATTTAGAATTATTTGAATTTAAAAGCTTTTTAAATTCATCGTTTATATTGACTGGCAAAGCCTTTTTTTTCATCAAATAATCTAAAAATAAATATATGTCTTTAAATGAGTATAATTTATCTTCTCCTAAATTGTCTTTTTCTATATTAAATAGTAAAAATCATTTTACTATTTGTTCTAGTGCGGATGTGTTTCTTGGTCAGAAAGCTGAAAAGTCTCATATCATTCACTTAATTGAAGAAGTTATAAAGTTTATTACTTTTTCTAAAATATCTATGTTATTATTTAAGTGTGTGTTATACAAAGGATTAAAGCATAATTTCTTGTTTATAAAATATCAATCAAAAGTTTTTTCGTTTCAATATTTAGAATACTCATAAAACATTGAATATGTTGAATAATACTTATTTTCATCTAATAACCTTTTTGATAATTTCCTTAAAATAGGAATATTTGAGTTATGAGGATCTAAAACAATAAAAGTGTTTGGTTCATTAGTTTCTTCTTTGTTTTCAAATCAATACTTTTGTTCTTTAATTGATGACTTAATTAAAGAAATTATTAAAGAAGAAACTAAAAATGTTTTTCAAACTCAACTTTTTCAATAAATTCAAGTATGACTTGCTTTAATTGAGTCAAAGTTTAGGTTTAGGTATGCTTTATCTTCTTTAATTGGGCTATTTTGCAAAATAGCAACTAAGTTTTTATTTTTCATAAATTTTTAAATTAAAAATTAAATATATTCAATAAATCAAGATTTTATTAAACTAGAATTTGGCTTTATTATTTTTATACTTTCTATTTCAGTATTTTTATTGTTTACTGGAAGAAATAGTCATTGTGATAATATTGCTTCTCATTGTAAAATTCTCTTCCAACTATTTATTATATTAAAAATACTATTTTTTTTGATAAAAGTGTAAGAATTGTAACTAGAGTCATATAATCTTAAGTTTTTTTCAATAATTTTTTCAAAACTATTTTTTGAAAAATTTGTAGATATAAAGTATCTAAATTTAAAAAAGTTTTGAGAGTCATTAAAACTCTTGTAAAAGCTTTGTTTTTCTTCTTCGTTCATTCACTTACTATGTTTATAATAAAGCCAATCTTTTATGAATACTGAATAATTAGTTTTTATGAATGAAAACGATATTTTAATAATATCATTTTCATTCATAAACATTTCGTAATCTTCTAATATTCAACTATTTATTGAAGATGATGAGAGAAAGTCTCATCATCATAAAGCTCACATTTTTTTTATTTGTAAAACTCAATGGTGAGTTTCTCAAATTTGATAGTTGCTTTTAAATTTTTCAAAATTTAAAAGTTTTTGGTTTATTTGTTTTGAAAAACTAACTTTTGAATTGTAAAGCTTTTCAAAAAAGTTAATTATAAAACTTATTCATTCAAGAGAGTTAGAATAAATGTATTGTTCTATTTTTATTTTATTTTTTGTTTTATAACAAAAAATATCTAATCAATACCATATTAAGCTTGAAGCAAAGGCATTTAAGTTTGCTTTTACGGAGTTTATAAGATTTTCTCAAAAATCAGATCAAGGAGTGATTTTTAAATAATAAAGTCATTTTTTTTCAAAAAACATATTTTTTAAATTATTAAATAATATCTAATATTATATTAATGACTTTAAAAAAATTAGGTGCTAAGTTAAGTTTCAAAGTCTATACACCCCCTCGTGCAACTTTCCCATACCTAAAGCTTGTAGAGGCAGTTGAGTCTTATTTATTCAAATAAGACTCAACTGCCTCTACCACACTTTTGTAGGTAAGGTTAAATGCACGAGGAAGATGTGATGAAAAAAAGATTTTGAAAAATAATAATAAAAATATAATTAACTATATTTATTTTATTATTTAATAATTATTGTAATGTTTAAATGAAATATTGAAAGGATTATTTGAATTTTAAAGAATGAAAAAGATTTTTTTATAAATAAAGATAATTCTTTTATAAGAGGTATTTTAAATTTATTATGAAGAAAAGAAGTATTTTTATTTAGAATTGATGAAGATAGAATTAATATTTTTGATTTTATAAAATTATTAATACTTTCAAAGATATTATATTTAGTAGAAAAAAATGAGTTAGATTATAAAATAATGTCAGATTTACAATATGATTTGTTTTCAGAAGAAGTTGAAAAAATTTTCAGTAATTATTTATTATGAAAAAATAGTAAATTAAAATTTTGATTAAATGCTAATTCAAAATTTTGATTTGAATTAGATTGAAATAAAGAAAGAATATTTTTAAAATGAAATGAAGATTTTTTAATTGAAGTAAACTTATCAAAAATTTTAAAGTTTAACAAATTATTATTTTCAGAAAACAATTATAATTACTGAAATAGATATACATTTGACTTAAAATTAAATAATTCTCAAATACAAATTTTAGATAAAAATTTATTAAATTTAAAAGAAAATATTAATGAATTTAATACTAAAAATTGAGAAAATTATATAATAAATTGAAGTTTTAAAGATTGGATTTTAAAAAATAGTGATAGTTTCTCTTGATTATAAAGCTAATTTCTAATTTTAATATTTATGGACACAATATAATTATATTATGCATTCAAGCAGCAGCAATTTCTAATGCTCTTTTTGCTTGATTTTGACCAATAATATATTTAAAATCATATTGAGAATTTTGAATATTTTGATGTGACTGAATATGAAGTTTTTCTGGATTTTGAATATTTTTTTCTCCATTTAAAAAACTCACCAGTTCTGCTAAATTTTTTACTGCAATAATTTCTATTCCCTCAACAATACTTGCTTCATAAAAATTATCATATGGAATAAAAATATATTTATATCATTTTTCTTTTGCTCAAATAACACTTGGTAAAATAGAATTTACTGATCTTACACTTCCATCAAGTGATAATTCTCATAAAAATACTGAATTTTTTAAATATGTATCTTGGGTAATATCTCAAGTATGTGAAAGTATTCACACAGCAATAGAAATATCAAAACTTGGTCATGTTTTTTTAATATCTGCTGGAGCAAGATTCACAGTAATTCTTGAAACTGGAAGTTTAAAATTTGATGACTTTAATGCGCTTCTGAGTCTTTCTTTACTTTCTTGCACGGAAGTATCTGGAAGTCAAACAATCGTAAAATTTGGAAGTCATGCATTTATGTCTACCTCTACTTCTATCATTTCACTTTCAAGTCCATTTACTGTTATACAAAATATTTTTGATATCATATTTTTTATTTAAGTATATAAATTATATACTTATAATATTTATTTTTTTTATTTTTCAAGAAGAAATAAAAATTTGTATAAAAAATATTTTATCATACAATAAAATCACTTTATTTTTTAAATTATTATGTTATGTTCAAATTGCATAAATGGATAATAATATGATTTGTAATTTTTTGATTGGGAGGTTGTACTTTAGAAAAGACTCAAAATAATTTTACAAAAGTGGATGAAGTAGTTTTTACTGATGAAGAAAATAAAATAAATGCAACTGTTATCACTCATTCAAATTATGAACTTCAAATACATGGTGAAGCAAGTGGAACTTGGTTTTTTGAAGCAGAGTTTTGACTCGAACTTTTAGATGAAAATAATAATCTTCTTTCAGAATGATTTGTGACAGCACAGTGAGAATGGATGACGGTTGATTATGTTCCTTTTATGTGAAAAATAGCATATTTATCGCCTGAAACTGAATATGGTTATCTGATTTTCAAAAAAGCAAATCCATCTTGATTAGAACAATATGATTTTAAAAAGAGTGTAAAGGTAAAAATAAAATAAAAAACTGAAGCAAAGCTTCAGTTTTTTATTTTATTTAATCTCAAATGTTCATCCATTACTTCTTCCCCAAATTTCTGGTTTATCAAGCATTTCAGCAACAGCAGGTTTGAGAGTATATTTTCAAATATGATTTGCTTTTAATACATAGGTATATTTATAACTTCCAGCTGGAAGATATTTTGAATATAAATATACTCTATCATCTTTTTGTTCAACAAAATCAAATCCTCTTTGCCATCATCTATTATTTTGTCCAGAAACATCTTTTACTTCATTTGATATCGTATTAAAATTAGTATTTAATACTTCAGCTCAAGCTGGTAGAAAATCATTTATTACTACATTTGTTCTTTCTTTATCCAAAATAATTTCTATTTCTCATACAATATAATCTCATTTTTTTGCAGAAGTGATTTCATCAATATTTTTTACTTTTTTAAGCGTACAATATCCTGAATCATATCTCCACCAAATATTTATACATTCTTTTTGAAAAGCTTCATTATATTCATCATAATTATAATAATTTCTATTTACTGTAATTCACTCCTCTCTTGAAGACATTTCAGTAGCTGGAATATAATATCTCACTCATACATCATAATAAAGTTTTCCAGTTCCCGATTTTTCAAATCAAAGTGAATTTTCTCAAGAAACAAGATAATCATTAAAATCAAATGTTTTTTTCTCAATATCAAAAAGATTTGATGCGTTAAATTTTGAAGTCATAATATCTTTTGAATTCAAATATGTTTTTGCTTCAAACGAAACATTTTTTAATTCTCCTGTAAAGTCAATATATGCATTTAATGCTTTTATAACTTCATTAAAATTATAAGTATAATAATTCCCTTCATCATTTCTATTTGAAAGAAGAAATCTTACTAAATTTTCTGTTAATAATTTTTCTCCAACTTTCTCTGAAATCAACACTTGAATCATTTTTGCTGTTGAAAGAGAATTATCAGTTGCAACAAATGATTTTTCACTTGGCAACACAGAACCTCTTGCTTCTACTAAAATAGAATTTTTTAAATCTTGTAAGTAAATACTTGATTTTTCTCAAGATCTTCCAAGTAAATTATACATTTCTAAATAATCTAATTTTTCAATATTTGAAAGTGTTTGACTTGGTTTAAAATATGTATTTATAAATGACGTATCTTTATAGAGTGCAATTGGTAGAAAATCTTTTATAGAAGTTGTTTCAATAGAATATTTTTTATTTTCTTCTATTTTATTTATAAGAGCCTTTTTATAATATTCTAAAACTGCTTTATTATCGACTCAAGCAACTGAAATATTTAGATTTAAATATTTTGCAGTAATATTTATATCAGAACATTTTTCACTCCAAGTCCAGTTTGCACAATCTTTAAAATAAGAAAGTCCGTTATCAGTTTGAAGATAATTTTTTATGTCTGATTTTACTAAAGTTATGACTTCTTGAATCGTGTATGATTTATCAAGATAATCAGTCAAAGTAATGACATTAAATTCTGAAGTTTTATCTAATTTTTTATATAAATCCTCCAAAGCAAGAGCATTTTCAAGGAAAGTCAATCTTGAAGATAAATCCTCTCCAGGAAAAGAAATTACTTTCTCTAAATTTTTAGTAAGATTAGTTAAAATAGTTGCTCCAAGAGAAATTTCTAAATATCCTCAATGTTTTGCAACACTATCAAAATCAATTTTTTCCTCATAACTCAAATCACTTGTATTTCCATTTGTAAAAACATACTCACTGGTTTTACTAGGATAGATTGGTTTTGAGACTTCTATACTATCTTGAAGATTTCAAGAAACTCATAAAAGAGAAATTTTTGTAGATGTTGTTTTTTCTAATTCTTTTGAAGTCACTTCAACATCAAAAGTTACTAAAGCAGAACTATTTGCTCCAACTGAAACTTTTTTTGTAGTTGTTCAAATATTTTCTACATTATTCATAGAAAATTTTACTTCTACTTCTTTTGTTTCTTTGGTATTATTTACAACCAAAGCGGAAATTTGAGCTTTATCTCCATCTATAAAAAATCTTGGAATTTGAGGAAGAAGTGCAATATCTTTTTGAACTACGAAATTGCTTGAATAATTTCCTACTTTTGAATCAGAAGTATATGCATATCAAGTAATAGTCCAAGTCGTAAGATTATCTGGTAATTTTGGAACTTCTAAAATAGCTTTACCATTTTCTACTTTTACTTTTGTTGTATAAAATGCTACATCTTTAAATTCAGTTCTGAGACGAGTTGCATTTGTATTTGACTCTCATCCTCAAACAAATAATCAACCATCAGCACTATTCCCTAGATCATCTGAAAATAACATATCGTCCATCACCATTGGAGCTGCTGTTTCCATTGCCATTCATAGATTGGCTTGTTTTGAAGTAAATTGAAGAGCTGAAACTCCTTCATTTACTGATGATGTATCTTCTGTTTGAAATTCTAATCTTTTTATCAAATTTGGAAGATTTCCTAAAGTTTGTACTGAGTTGTATGTTGGTGAATAAAAATATTTTACAATATCTGTATTATTATCTTTTAATGCAAGAAGTGAACTATCTATAATAGAAAGTGTCGTTTCTCAAGAAATAGGTTTTCCAAAATTATCTTTCAATGTTAATTCTATTTTTTGTTTATCTCCAGGAAGATATGAAACTTTATCAAGTTGTACATCAGAAGAAAGAGTAATATTTTCTACGTCCACATTTACTTCTTTATTTCCCGTATAATAATTTGGAAGAATTTTATTTAATAACTCTCTTTCTTCCATTCTTAAAAGTTGAAGTTGTGAAAGTATATCTGTATCTAAATCTTCATTTTTTGGCGAAGGAATAATACTGAAATCATAAATTCTATATGGAATATATTGAGTATCTTCTTCTTTTTGAAGTTTTTGTTCTAAAGGATACATTTTTACTCTCAAAAGTCTTAGTTTTTCTACATTTTCTTTATTTGCTTGAACATCTTGAATAACATATATTCATAGAGTAAAGTTTGGTAAAAATTCTTTTTTAATATCAAGTTCTATTTCTTGAGAATATTGTTTTATATCAATTACTTTATAATTTAAAATCTCATCTTTTTTCTCAATCGTCACGAGAGCTTTCACTCAAATAACTGGTGAATTAATTACAAAACGAGAAGTATCTCCAACTTTATAAATATCTTTATCTGAAATAATTTGAAGCGTATTTTGAGTTTCTCTTGGTCTTAAAATATCTGCTCATGAAACATAAATAGTTTTAGTAGTTTTATAAGTTCAAATATTTATTTCAAATCTATATTCTCCATATTGTGTAAAATCAAAATTTTCACTTATAGTTCCTGAGTTTGAAGTAGTAAGAGTTTTTTGAGAAACTAAAGTTTCTTTTGGTGTATAATCGTAATTATTTTCATCATATGCGTAATCAATTTTATACACTTTATAATCTATTTTTTGATTTGCAATTTTGTTTCCATCAATATCAACACCAACCAAAGAAACTTTTGCACTATCTTTATACGCATAAAAATATTTATCAAATTGCATTCATGTAAATACTTTATTTCTGATTGCCTTAAATGTTGTATTTGTAGCAATAGATTTTTTAGTATTTGGATCTGTAATTGTAGTAGAAATAGTATAAATTTTATCTGTTGAATTATTTTCTAAATCAAGTGAAAGAGTTATTTTTCCATTATTTGAAAGTATAAAATTTCATGATTTTTCTGTATTTGGTCAAGCATAATCATAAAATCATTTTCTCATAATATCTCACCAAAAATTTCTTTCTTCCCCAAAATGATATCCGCTTGTTTTTCATCAATCAAAATAAAAATCTTGACTTGAAAGAGAATATGTTCCTTCTCCATTTGAAACTGGAAGTCCAATATAATAATTCCCTTCTATATCTATTTTCGCTTTTTCATCAAATAAAACAACATCTTTTTGAGATTTTGCTTTTACTTCAAAATCTGGTTTTTCATATTCTTCCACTGCAAAAGAAAGAATATTTCATCAAACTGAAAGTGAATAATTTCCAAGTTTTGCATCTTTTGAAAGAGGAACTTGGAAAGAAAATGCTCCTAATTCATTTGTTTTCACTGTTGTTTGTAAAATTTCTTTATATTGTGAATCATTTACATATACAGGAATTTCTTTTGTATTTATTTTATATCATTTTGCTTCTAAAATTCTTGAAATTCCTGAAACTTCAACCGTTTCTCAAGCTTTATAAATCGGTTTATCAGTCACTATATAATTATATATTTCCTCACTTTGATAATATGAAGAGTATAGATTATCTAAAAATACTGTTTCCCCATTTTTTAAAGTAATAACAAGTATTTGAAAATTAGAATCTTTGAGTTCATACATTCCATCTTTTTTTGGAGTAAAATCAATTTCTTTTTCTAATACTGTTTCTTGGCTTCTATTTCAAACAAGACCATAATTATATTTTACAGCATAACTTTCAATTTTTTCTACTTCATCTGTGATATTTTCTCCAGAAGAATAATTATACAACCACATTATATTATTTTTTGAAGATTTCATCGTAGCTGCTACATGACTCACGATAAAACTTGCTTTTGAAGTATAGTATTGATTTTTTATTTCATATTCTGTTTTATCCGCTTTTATTTTTTCAACTTCTAAAGTAATATATGCTTTATCTAAAGGTTTTTGAAGAATTTTTGCAATATCAACTACCGTAATATTTGGCTTCATTCCTAAATTATTCAATTCAATAATTTCTGTATTACATTCAGAATTTTTTATATGATTTTCTGATAAAATATCAAAATCTCATTTACAAACTTTTACTTGAGCTTGATTTACATTTATAGTTTTTAATCCAACAGAAAGTGGAAAAATATCATTTGGAACTAATATATTATTTCTTGCATCAATAATAGAAACTTGTTTATCTTCATTCTCTGCTTTTGGAGTAGTGAACGAATACGAATAACTTTTATCTAAAGGATAATTATCTACATCTGGAAGACTTGATTGAATCGTTAATTTATAATTTGTGTTTGGATTGAGACTTGTATTTACAATATACTTATTTTTTCCAACTTCGTATGAACAATCTTTTTGATTGCTCCATTCATTTATTTCATAAAATGAATTTACTTTTCCATATTTATCAAATGAAAAATATTTATTTATATTTGATTGAATTGGTGATGTCGTTTGTAAACATGCTGTTTTATAATTTATTTGTTTGTATGAAAGAATTGAATTATTTGATTTTGTTTTAAATGTAAGAACTATGTCTTTTGATGAAGAAATTTTTGATATATTGATTTTTACTTTTACTTCTGAAGTAACATCATCAAGAAAAGTTAAAATTACTGATTTTTTATTCAATTGAAAAGTTCCTTGTTTATTATCATGATCGCTTCTATAATTAAGTTCAAAAGGAATTTGAGTCGAAAATAAATTTTTATCTAAACTTACTTCTTTATCAAAATAAAAAATAATACTTGGTTTTTCTTTTGTTATAATTTCTCTATTTTGAGAATATCTTATATTCATATCATCAAATTTTTCCTCAGCATTTTGATTTATAAATATAAATGGATAATACCAAATCAAAAAATCATTCGTCATAAATGATCATTGATAATCATTTTTAAGTCCGATTTGTCCTCTGCTTGAAGTAAGATTTTTTGAGAGTGTAAAATTATATTTCTTAGAATATCCCCAATCTCAAGATTTTGGAAATACCGAAACAATATTTTTACTTTCTTGTAAATCATTTTCTCATTTGTAATAAGAAAAATTAAATGAAGAGTTAGTAAGATCTTTAAAAGAAAAATTCTTTTGAAAATTTTCTAAAGAAACTTCATCATTAAAAATAAAATCAAGTGTTTCATCTTTTTGTAAAGTATCTCTTGAAGAAATATCATTGATTGAAGTTAATTCAAAATTTGGAGTAGTAATTTCAAAAGTTTTTGAATTTTTTGTTGTATCTCATGAAATCGTTTGCAATCAAGCAGGAATTTTTACTGTATATTTTCCTCATGTAGGAAATCCAGATTCTGGTCTAAATTGGAAAGTTGAAGTAGTAATCCAAATGCATTTTCATGGAATATTTGGAGTAATTTCAATAGGACATTTTGCTCCATTATCAAGATTAGTAAGAGAAACCATCGGCTTTGAAAATCTCACAGTAATATTTTGATATGTATCTGAAATAAATCCTGTTGGTGTTACAAAATCAACAAGAGCTTCTCCATCTACTTTAAATGCTTTTGAATATGTTTTTTCAAGTTTTGCTCAAGATGATGTGAGTGCACTATCAAAAACATTTACTAAGAAATTTGTTTCTTTTGCTATTAAATCATCAATAATAATTTCTAAATTTTCATCATCTTTCCAAACAGAAGTAAAAGTTACTTCTGGATAAATAGATATGTTTTGTGCTACCGATGCTTTATTCATTGGAGCATCAAATGAAAGTAAAAGTTTTGGTTTATTATATGAGGTCATTTCTTCTTTTATATCTCAATTTGAAGAAAATGTTTTTGCTGCAACTTCAAACACAAAACTTCTTTTTGCTTGAGTATCATAATCGTTAAATGCAGAAGTATATCAAAGCTCTAAAGCTTTTTTTGTATATCATACTCTCCAGTCTGCATCTTTTGTGGCTTCAATACCTTTTGCTTGAAAAATCATTTTTAAACTTTCTACTTTTGAAACTGGAGCATCTGGTCTAAAAGTAGTATTTGCAGCAATAAATCAAAGTTCTAAAGCTTTTTGGGCATATTTACATCCCCAATCTGAAACTGGCAAATCTGAAAATTTTTGTTCACAATTTTCTCAAATTTCACTTCCAGAAATATTCATCATAATTTTGAGCATTTCTCTTCTGGAAATAGTATCTCAAAGATTATACATTTTTGGAGTTTTTGAATTATCAACAATAATTCCTTTTTGTGCCAAAGTATTAGCATAATTTATAGTTTCTTCTTCTACATCTGCTTGTAGGTTTGGTAAAACCATCAAAGAAAACATAAAAAATGATAAAATAGTAAGAATAATTTTATTTTTTCTATTCATAAAAAATTATTAAAAAATAATGTATATATTATAGGTTTTATTTTCCCTAAATCAATATAAAAACTGGAAAACATCAAAAAGGTGACAAAAAAAATCCCCTCTCGGGGATTGGAATCGGTTCACCTCCATCAGGATCATCATCTGGAGGTATATCTTCTATATCAATTACCAGTTTCCCGATAACAATATAGCAGTTATATAATTGAATTGCCAAATACCTATACCAGCCTTCTCCAAAAATATAGATATTGGTATCAATATGTTCTTGAAGGATTTCCAAAGTTTCTTCGAGCCCCTCCGGAATTTCTTCAGAAGAAGCAAGATAGCTCTGTTCAAATGTCTCCTTCTCTATTTCTTGAATTATAAAATCTTCAAAATCAAAGAGTGCACATTCCTCCTCTCCAAAGTGAAAAGATAATTCATTATGTAAAAAGTCAAAACTAATTGATATTCCAAGTAGTTCTAACCTTTCACGAGTTTCTTCATCCAATGGAGTGTATCCATCTTCATCTTCAATTATTTCAACAGTTCCTGACATAAGGACCTCCAAAATAACAAAGTAATTATACTATAAATAAAATAGATATTTGTCAACAAAATCATAAAATTTGCATTTTGCTCACTTTTCATATAATAAATGTGATTTAATTTTTAAGTATGAAAAAATGGCAAATGAAACAGTCATAAGTTTTAAATGAGTAGAATTTAATTATGACCATAGAAAACCTATTTTAGAAGATGTAACTTTCAGTGTAAGAGCTGGATCTAAAATTACTTTAATGGGACAAAACGGAGCTGGAAAATCAACTATTTTCAAGCTTATAAATGGAAGCAATCAAAAACTTTCATGAATTATAAATATTGCTCAAAATGCAACTATTGCAACTGGATATCAAGTAATGCTTCCAGAAGATAAAGAATTAAGCGTTTGAGAATTTTTCAGAAAATATCATCCTGACAAAACTCAATTCAATATTGATAGAGATATAAAAGAAATTCTTGATGTTGTAAATTTAAAAGCTCCTTTAGAGAAAAAAATCTCTGCTTTTTCAGGAGGACAACAAGCAAGACTTCTTCTTGCTGGAGCTTTAATTCAAAACCCAGATATTCTTTTACTTGATGAACCAACAAACAATCTTGATAAAGAGTGAATTTGGCATTTAACAACATTTTTACAAAATTATAAAAAAACTGTTATTGTTATTTCCCATGACGCTGAATTTTTAAATAGCTTTACCGATTGAGTTATTTATCTTGATTCTCACACAAAAACAACTGAAC
Source organism: Patescibacteria group bacterium (assembly GCA_034675265.1). Lineage (GTDB taxonomy): Bacteria > Patescibacteriota > Gracilibacteria > BD1-5 > UBA6164 > UBA7396. The sequence continues at coordinate 89,615 of JAUCDK010000001.1, read as the reverse complement.
AATTTGTTTGAGATTATAATGATGTAGTAGAACAAATTAAAAGAAAAATTGAAAAAGATAACATGGCAAATGCTCGTCTTGCAAAAGAAGCACAAGCAAAAAAAGAACAAGCTGAAGTGTTTGCTCATAAATGATGAAAACTAAGAGCTGTTGCGAAAAAAATGAGAGAAGCAGCAGACGAAATGGAAGATGATATTGTTGATACTAGAAAAGAAGATAAAACGATTAGAGAATTTAAAATTCCTCTTCAAGATGATATTGGTTGAGTACTTTTAAAAATTAGAAGTGTTCATATCATAAAAAATGATGAACTCACTGTAAAAGATATTGAAGTTGATTTAAGAAAAGATGATCATATTCTTTTAAGTGGACCAAATGGAATTTGAAAATCTACTCTTCTTGAAAAAATTGTAAATGGTCAAGAAGACTGAGTTCAAGTAACTCCATGAGTAAAAATTTGATATTATAGACAAGATTTCTCAAACCTAGATTTTTCTCAAACAGTATATGATTGTTTAAGAAATGCTGCTGGTCCAGATATGGAAGAACAAGAACTTAGAAGTGTTGCTGCTTGATTTTTAATCAACGGAGAAATTATGAAATCTCAAATTGGAGTATTATCAGAATGAATGAAAGGACTCGTTGCATTTTGTAGACTTGTATTTTTAAAACCTGGAATTTTAATTCTTGATGAACCAACCAATCATATCAACTTTAGACATATTCCTGTAATTGCACAAGCACTTGATGCTTTTGAATGAGGAATGATTTTGGTTTCACATATCGATGAATTTGTTTGGCAAATTAGAATTGACCAATACTTAGATTTAGATTAAAATAAAATGGAAAAACATATATGTTTTTCCATTTTTTATAATTAAGAAGTAAAACTATGATCTCTCCTCAAAAAATAATTTTTTGCATATATTATCTTGCTATTTCCATAGCATTTATAGTTGGAAGTTTTTGATTATTATTATCATCTCAAACTCTTCTTACCTTTTTATTTTCAGTTTGTTTGCTTTTAATACTCACAACTCCATTTATTTTTATCATAAAAGGAAAAGTAAACAAAAAATATTTAATTTTTTTAGGAATATTTATTATCTCTCTTCTCCCTTTTTGATTTCAACAAAATAATGCAATTTCTTGAAATTTTAAACTCGTTTCTCTTTCTTCTGAAAAATATAATTACAATATTTTAAATATTATCCAAGAAAAAGAACTCCTTTCAGTTGGAATAAAATTTGCCTGGATTTTAGAAATAAGCAACTCTGAAATAGATTCTTTTGTAAAAAAACTCTATGAATATGAAAAAAATATTGAAATCAATCTTCCGAGTCAAATCCCAAATGCTCTCATAAATAAAAAAGAACAAAAATATATTCTCTACACTCCCAAATCTTCAAAAAAAGATGAACTTATAATGGTACTTAACGGAAGTGCTGGATGATTTTTATTTTACCAAAAATTTTTTAAACAATTTTGAGATGCTCACCAAACTCAAATAGTAACTCCTATTTTTTGATGGGGAAATTGGTATGAAAGTGGTGGAGTTGAACTTATTTATAAAACATATTATGATTTAATAGAAAAATGAAATATTCTTCCAAATACAAAAGTTACTTTGATTTAAGTATCAAATGGATGAACTGGTCTTTCAAGAGCTGTTGCTTATGATGAAAATAATATTTTTACCAAAATTGTATTTATTTCTTGAGTTATGGAGTCTGATATTATAGAAAATAATTTTTTTCAAGAAAATGCCCAAGAAAAATCTTTTTATGTGATTCATGGAATGAAAGATAAGGCTGTTGCTTATGATTATTTTCTGAAAGTTCAAAAAAGTTTTCCGAAGCTACAAACTCTTATTTTTGAAAATGGAGATCATTATATTCTTCTCAATGAACAAACAAAAATTATAAAAGAAATTCATAATATTTTAAATGAATAAAATTTTATTTTTTCTCTTTTTTTATATAATAACAAAAAATATTTCCTAATCCTTCCCTATGATTCTACCAAATATTCATCCAAGTTGGAATGATATTTTACAAAATGAATTTTCTCAAGAATATTATCAAAATATCAAAAAAATAATTGTAGATGATATAAATGCGGGAGAAACTATTTATCCTCCTCTTGATAAAGTTTTAGCTGCTTTTGAAAAAACTCCTCTTTCGGAACTTAAAGTTGTAATTTTATGACAAGATCCATATCATGGTCCAGATCAAGCTCACTGACTGAGTTTTTCTGTACAAGACGGGATCAAATCTCCACCAAGTTTAAAAAATATTTACAAAGAACTTCACGATGATATTGGATTTAAAATTCCAAAAAGTGGAAATTTAGAAAAATGGTGCGGTGAATGAGTATTGCTTCTCAATGCTATTTTAACAGTAAAAGCCTGACTTCCTGCCAGTCATTCAAAAATAGGTTGGGAAATTTTTAGTGATAATATTATAAAATCTATTTCACAAAATACTTCTTGAGTTGTATTTATACTTTGGTGAAATTTTGCAAGAAGTAAAAAAAATCTTATAGATACAAATAAACATTTTATTGTTGAATCAGCTCATCCCTCTCCTTTTTCAGCATATAACTGATTTTTTGGGAGCAAACCTTTTTCAAAAACCAATCAAATCTTAAAAAATATATGAAAAAAAGAAATCAATTGGAGTTTATAAAATGTTATTATGAATAATGATTTGTTTATAGTAAAGAGTTTATTTTTTGAAATATACTCTTTTTTTTATAAAATAAATTTATTATTTTTTAATATATTTTTTATGAGAAAAAAATCGTTTTTACTTGGATGAATAGCTCTTTTAGTTCCTTTTGTGACACTATGAGCAAAAGAAGCAACGGTAAGCTCTATTTGATATACAGGAAATATTTCTAATGAAAGTATTATTGAAATAAAATGAACTGATCTTGAAAATTGTACTACTTTAAAAGTAGCAGGAAAAAATATTGAAATAAAAAATAAAAGTGCTCAATCTCTCAGTTATAATTTTTCTGATTCAAAAGAGTATTCTGGAAGTCTTTGACTCACTTGTGATGGGAAAGACATAAATTTTTATTATTCATTTCCCTACATTTCAAATATTACATTTCAAACATCAAAATGATCAGAAAGAAGTATTACCATTTCGGGAAAATGATTTACTGATAGTCCAAACATTATTGTTGAATGAGGAAGTTTTCAAGCAAAAGTAAGAAATGATGATGTCATTAGTGGAGATCTTCCGGAAAATTTAACAAGCAGTGGTATTTATATAGAAAGAAATGGTTTAAAATCAAATGTTTTTGATTTATGAATTAAAATCCCAAAAATAAAATTTATTTTCTCAGAAAGTGGTTTTATAAAAGGTACAAATGTAACTATTTTTGGAGATAATTTAACAACGGCTCAAGATACTTCTATTCATGTAGGAACTTCTGAAACATCAGGAACAAAAAATGCTGATGGGACATTAAGCTTCGTACTGCCAAATGATATCGGAAGTAAAAAAATATATGTACTATCTCAAGGAATAAAATCAAATACTCTTGATATAAATATAACTTGAGAAAGACCAGAAATCACCGAAGTATGAGAAAGAACTATTGAAGGAAATACCTCAGGAAAAAAACAACTCTATGTAAGAGTAAAAAATTATTCTGAAACTCAAAGTGAAAATAAAATAGAACTCAATGGGAAAATAGTTTCTATTTCAAGCCAAGAATGAAATATTTTTACTGTAAATGATTATACACTTCAACCAGGAGAAAATATTCTTTCATTTATTGTAAGTAATAAAGTAAGTAAAGTGTATTCTTATCAAGCATCTCACATTTCACTTCCTAGTATTGGGGCTGTAAGTGTTGGTGCACTTGATACAAGTTGAAATAGAGATTTTTCACTTTCATTAGATGGATTTAATCAAACTACTGATAGCATTTACTTGTGATGAAGTAAAGTAAGTATTAAAGAATGTGTATTTAATACTTGTAAAGTTTCACTTTGAGCAGGAACTTTAAAATGATATTTTACTGTTTGAAGATGAGATATAATAAATCCAACAAAAATATATTTTGATAAAGTATTTGAAAATACACCATATATCAGTGATGTAAAATTTGCTTGAGATTTAAAATCTTGAACTCGTGTAACTATTACTGGTGGAAATTTTGAATGAGCAACAGTAACTGCCACAAATTTCTTTGCCAAAGAATCTGATAAACTAGATTTCAGTCAAGGTTCAAATACTATTTCATGACTCCTTCCTCTTGATTTTAATCCAGAAGCCAAAAGTACTATTACTATTACCAAATATGGACAAAGTACTACTTTTGAATTTCAAGCAAGTCAAGTATGAAAAACTCTTCAATTTAAATGAGCTCCTGTTATAGAAAAAATACAACCTTCAAATCAAAATGAGGTGCTAAAACCACAAACAAAAGTAGAAGTATTATGAAGATGATTTGATTATGGAAATATAGTTGAAATCGGTTGAGTAAAAACAGAATTAGTATTTCAACCTCAACAAAATGCTTACTTCATTATGCCAGAAATGCAAAACTATGGAGTACAATCTCTTATTATCACGAATAAAGATGGACAAAAATCAAATAAAATTGATTTCATTCTTTCAAAACCAAGTGATAAAAAAGAAGTAACTTTTCATTACCAAACGAATACTAACACGCCTTTTTCAACAGATGATAATGAAACATTAAAACAAGCACTTTATAATTTTTCTCTCATAAATGTTATTGATGATATGATTATCAAACAACTTGTTTTCCAAGTAAATAACTATAAAAGTAGTGATAATTTAGGAACTTTTCAACTCAATATTTGAAAAGATAAATATGGGCCAAACAGTATTAATAAAGATGGAAAAATTATTTTTAAAGATATTTTTATAGAAAAATCTGCCAATGAAATATCTGCAGAGTTATTAAAATCTTCTGCATTTACTCAAGAATGAAAATATACCCTTGAACTTTCTCAAGATGCAACTATTCTTTCAAAAATTTCTGGAGAAGTTTTTTCTGGAAAAAGTTTTCATAATTTTGTAGCAAATACCATAGAAATTACACTCAATCAAAAAATAAATTGTATCGATAGTGACTCAAATAAAACTAATTGTAATACATATCTCAAAACTTCTGAAGTTTTCCCTCCAGTAAAAGAAAATGAAACACCTAAAAATGATACAGTAACTTCAGAAACAAAAACAGAAACTACCACCAACTGAAAAAAAGAAGTTACTATCAACACTCTCAATTTTAAAACAAGTGGAATGATTCAATTAAATAAAAATTTTAATACACTTGCTCAAAAATTGGTAAATCTTGAAAAAAATCAAGGAAAAGAAGAAGAAATCAAAAAAACAATAAATCTGATTCTTGTTGGATTATACCAATATGAAAGCTCAAAAAAATGAGAATCAAAAAGACAACTTGCACTAAAAATTATCTCAACTGAAGTTTGAAATTTAAAAAAATTTTTAAAATAAAAAAATAATCTCCTTACAGGAGATTATTTTTTTAATCTATCACTCAACTCATTACTAAAAAATCATTTTCATCATATAATGCACATATTTGTCCAGGAGCAATGGCTCTTTGTTTTTCTTTAAATTGTACTTTATATTTTCCATTTTTTAAATCAATCACTTCACAATTTTGATCTTCTTGTCTATATCTTATTTTTGCTTTTCAAGTAAGAGAAAAAGTCAGTTCTTCTGATAAGAAATTAATATTTTTTATCTCTAATTCATCTTGAAATAAATCCATATCTTGAGAAGTACCTACCACCAAAATATTATTTTCTAAATCTTTTTTAATCACAAAAACTGGTTCTTTTAAACCTCAAATATCAAGCCCTTTTCTCTGTCCTATCGTATAGTAAAAAACTCATTTATGCGTCCCAAGAATTTTTCCAGAAGTATCAACTATATTTCCTATTTTATGTTCAATCTTTTTTTCTAAAAACTCCGATAAATCAACTTTTCCAACAAAACAAATTCCTTGACTATCTTTACGAGTTGCATTTGGAAGTCATGCTTCTAAAGCTATTTTTCTTACTTCACTTTTTTCCAAATGTCCAATTGGGAAAAGTGATTTTGAAAGTTGATATTGAGAAAGTCATGCCAAAAAATATGATTGATCTTTTGTTTTATCAATTCATTTTTTTAAATGAAAAATTCCATTTTCTTCTAAAATTTGTGCATAATGTCCTGTTGCTACTTTATCAAAACCATGAGCAAGTGCTTCATCAAGAAATATTTTAAATTTTATTTCACTATTACACATAATATCTGGATTTGGAGTAATTCCATTTTTATATCATTCATACATATAATTAAGTACTTTTTTTTCATATTCTTCAATATAATCAAAAGTAAAAAATGGAATTTCTAAATAAGCCGCTACTTCACGAGCCACTTCTATGTCTTCCAAAGTTGGACAATATTCTCCTTCAGGAGCAAGATAATTTATCATAAATCATGCTGTCACATCATATCCAGCTTTTTTTAATAAATATGCAGTAACTGCACTATCAACTCATCATGAGAGTCAAACAAGTATTTTTTTTGTCATAAATAATTATTAAATTTTCCTCTAGTATATTGAAAAAATCATTTTTGGAAAGTAGTTTTTTGTGTTTCATGTTTTTTCTTGCATAATAAATAATTCCATATATACTTTTGCTGTTTAAATATTTAATTTATAAAAAATGGACGATAAATACAAAATACAACCTCCTGCCTCTTGGGTAAATACTATAAATGATTTAGAATTAAGTGAAAAATTAGTTGATAGCGCTTTTTCAGAAAAGCAAATTGATCAATGAAAAGATTTTTGTTATTATTTAAAAAAATCTTTTTACACTTCTGAAACTGAAAACTCTGATTATTTACTTATGGCATATAGCCTCAATCAACCAGATACATTAAAAGGAGCTTCGGTATCGGAACAAATTTTAGAAGAAAATGAAATGTATTTCGTACATCGCATCTCAGTTTTCAGAAATGGAGAATTAATAGATAAAATTCCTGACACTACTTTTAAAATTATTGATAATGAAGACCAAAGTGGATGATGAGTAATTAATAACTTCAAAAAAATAAATATTACCATAAAAGATTTAAGACTGTATGATATTATTATTATTGAAGATACAAGAACAAAAACCTTTACATCAAAAGATATTTTAAGAAAAGCTTTTTATAGAAATATTCTTATTACACCAAACGTATACTGGGCATATGCACAGTACGATATAGAAATTATTAATAATAGAAATACTCCTATTTCATACAAAAAAAATTTCTTTAGAGATGAAAACGGAAATCGCCTCCCTTCTGAAATTTGAGTAATTATGCCAAACTCAAATTATCACATTGAATGGACACAATATTATAATAATGTTGATACCAAAAGAGAGGAATATCCATATTTTGATTTTTCTACTCAAGCTGATTGGAATTCACTTTCAAATTTTATTGCTCCGTACATTGAAAATGTAATGGAAGAAAATAAACTTACCGATTTTGCACCAGATTTTATTGAAGAACTCAATAAATTTGAAAACAAAAAGGATCAAATTGCATTTGCAATAGAATATATTCAAAATCAAATTCAATATATTTACAATGCAAATGAAATGCATGATCATATTCCTCAATCACCAAAAGTTACTTTTGAAAATAAACAAGGTGATTGTAAAGCAAAATCAGCATTATTAAAAATTATTTTAGATTATCTTGAAGTACCATGTGATATAATATTGGTAAATTTTCAAGCTGATATTTATATGACTCATTATCTTCCTTCGCTTCTATCATTTAATCATGCGATTGTAAAAATAACTTTTGATAATAAAGATTATTTTATTGATCCAACAATTAGAGATGGATACGGACATTTAGAAAATCGTGATTTTGATGGATTCTTATATTATTTTGCACTCAAAAGAAATCAAACTTTAGAGGTTCGTCCAAGCTTTGAATTCCCAAACTATTCAGTTGAACAAAAAGTAAATATTGATGTTGAAAATGCTCTAGGAAAAATAAAAGTTTTTACTACCTATCGTTTTAACAGAGCCAATGACACAAGAAAATATTTTAAAAATACAAATAAAAGAGAAATTATTGATGGACGGAATAATTATTTATTTTATGCACTCAACTATCATAACAATACAGAAAGAGACGATTTAAGAAATATTTTTAAAAATGCTCAAATACAAATTATTTCTGATGATACGAAAAAAAATGAATTTTCTATAGAATATACTTCTGAAGTAGAAAATGTATATTTTACTGATAAACAAGGAAAAAGATTTCTGATGTTTTTCAATTGAGGAATATTAAAAAATATTCAAGATTATAATCACAAAGATTTTTTATATTGGCATAATTTTGAAAAAGAAAAATATGATATTCATCTCTACACTGATGAAAATATTGATGTAAACGAAAAATATACCAAACAAGAATGTGAAATAAAAAATAAATATTTTACCTATTCTATAAAAAAAGATATTAAACAAAATGGTGGAAGTGCTTATATAGACTATAATCCAATTTCAAATATTGAAATCCCACAAAGTGATTTAGAATCCCTCAAAAAAGATTATGAAAAAATTGCTGACAGTAATTATGGTCTTGGAATTGATATCATAGAAAAATGATTTTTAAATAAAATAAAATCTACATTAAAAAGTATGTTTTAAAATAAAAAGATTATGAGTTTTCATAATCTTTTTATTTGTATAAAATTTGCAAAAATATATGAATCTGATAAAATATCGTGTGCTTAAAATTTAAAATTTATAAAAAATCTATGTTTTAGTCTCAAAGTTTAATTTTCTAAATGTTTTTTATCATGAAAAATGCAAAACATTATTTCAAAGGTTTTACGCTTGTAGAACTGATTATTGTTATCACTATTTTAGCTATTCTTGCTGCTATTGCTTTTATTTCTTTTCAAAATTATTCTTGAAATGCTAGAGATAGTAACAGGCTTTCTACCATAAAAAATATTGAAACCGGACTAGAATTTTTCTCTCTCAAAACTTCTCAATTCCCTACTCCTGATGAAGCAAAAACTTACACTTGATGAACTGATTGACCATCTCAAATCAACCAAGGAATTATTTGAGAAAATGTTGTGAAAATCATTGATCTTTCTCATATTCCTCTTGACCCAAAAGATAAAACAAATTATGTCTATTCTACTTTTTGAAATGCAAACAAATATTATCAAGTTTGAATCAATTCTGAAAATAGTGAATTAAGCTTTATTCCTCAAGCTTCTGCAAGTTCTCAATCCTCTATCGTAAAATGAAACTATAGATTTGACCCAACTCTTCCAAGTTTAATTGTTGTTGAAAATCAAGCACTTACTAATTCTTGAATATTTTCTCCTGATGTTTGTTTTGTTATGGATAATGGAAATAATAATCTAAATGAATGTAGAGAAAGAAAATCTGAAATGATTTTAAAAAATTACGATAATTCTCTGGTTGGATATTGGGATATGGAAACACTCACTTGAAATTTACTCAAAGATTTAAGTGGAAATGAAAATAATTGAACTTTCAGTGGAAATATTTTGCCAACATCAACATGAAGCCATATTGGAAAATGATATTATTTTTCAGGAACTGGACTCGAAACCATTTCTCAATATTCACTTATTCATACAAATAAAAATCTTGATTTTAAAAACTCACAAGAATTTAGTGTACTTATTGTTATAAATTCAGAAAAAACATGTCCAGAAAATATAGAACAAACAAATCTTTATTGAGAAACTGTTTTAGAAAGTAGTTCAGATATAAATACTCATAGCTGAGCGTTTGCTATAGGTGATTCTGATTATTCTAATACAAATTTTAATAAAGGATGTTTTACTTCTGGTTCATACTTGATGACTCCTGGAAATTACTCAATTATGAGATCAAATACCCCCTCAAATATGTGAGTTTGGAAAATGATTGCTATTACATTAAGTTATTCAAAAGATGGATATAAAGAAATATCTCTCTATATTAATGGAGAAAAACAAGGAAATGTAAATGATTTATTTAGAAAAAAAATTTCATGAGTTATTTCAAATTATCCTCTCAATCTTTGAGCCAGAGAAAGTGGAAACTGGTCTTATAAATGAACAATTGATGATGTAAAAATTTACAATCGTGCATTAAGTGAAGAAGAAATTTTTCAACAAACAAAAATTGCTTGATTTTAAAATAAAAAACAGACTTTCGTCTGTTTTTTTATTATTTTACTACAATATTTACAATTTTTCCTGGAACATAAATTTCTTTTACGATTTCTTTTCCTTCTAACCATTTTGCAACACTTTCAAGTTCTCTTGCTTTTTGTAAAATAACATCTTTATTTTCTGCAATATTTATAGCAAGTTCTCATCTTAATTTTCATAAAACTTGTACTCAAATCACTACCTCATCATCTACCGTTAAACTTTCATCATATTCTGGCCAATTTGCATGAAAAATACTTTCATTATTTCCTAATTTTTCCCATAATTCTTCTGCAAAATGAGGAACAAATGGATGAAGTATAAGAGTAAATTTTTCTAACCATTCTTGTTTTAATTCTTGATTTGCTGGAGTTCCATAATTTGCTAAAATCATCATTTGAGCAATAGCAGTATTGAATTTATAATTTTCAATATCTTCTCCAACTTTTTTAATCGTTTTGTGAAGATTTTTCATAGCAGTTTTATCATCTTCTCAAACTTTTCCATTTTCAAAAATATTCCAAACTTTATCTAAAAATCTTTTTACTCAAATAATATTTTTTGTATCCCAAGGCGCACTGTCTTTAAAATCACACATATACATTTCGTAAAGTCTCAATGTATCAGCTCAATATTCTTTTACGATATCATCTGGATTTACTACATTTTTGAGTGATTTTGACATTTTTGCAACGATTTGATTGAGTTCTTCTCCCGTTTCTTTATGGAAGAATTTTCCATCTTTTTCTTCTACTAAATCATTAGCAATAAGTCCTCAGTTTTTTGTTTCGTATGCAAATGCTAAAATCATTCATTGATTTCTCAGTCTTGCAAATGGTTCTTTTGTTGAAACCACTCAAATATCATACAAGAATTTATGCCAAAATCTTGCATATAAAAGATGTAAAACAGCATGTTCAGCTCATCCAACATAAGAATCAACTGATCCCCAATATTTTTCAACTTCAGAATTTACGAGCTCTTCTGGATTTTCCTTGTCCATAAATCTAAGATAATACCAACAACTTCCTCACCATTGTGGCATAGTATTGGTTTCTCTTTTTCATTTTAAGTTTTTTGCAAGTTCGATATTTACAAAACTATCAACTCTTGCAAGTGGTGATTGTCCATCTGGACTTGGTTCATATTTATCTACTTCTGGAAGTTCTAAAGGAAGTCTATAATCAACTACTATTTTTGTATACAGTCCATCATATACTCTTGAAAATGGTTTTCCATTGATAACTAATTTTACACATCCGACATCTCCACAAATACAATTTTTACATCTTTTTCCAGTTTCTCTTTTATCTAAAATATAAGCGGTGTCTGGTTCCATAGAATCTGACATATCAGAAATTTTAGGTAATTTTTCATAATCCTCAATTTCTAAATGGATAAGTGGAATTGGTTCTCCCCAATATCTTTGTCTTGAAAAAAGCCAATCTCTGAGTTTATAATTTACTCTTTTTTCTCAGAATCATTTTTGCGTTGCAAATTGTATTAATTTTTCTCTTGCAGTTTTTGAATCAAGTCCGCTAAATTCTCCTGAATCTACTAAAGTTCCATCTTGCGTAAAAGGAAGTTCCACTCATGTAGAAACTGATTCTTTTATAGAAAGATTATATTGTTTAGCAAACTCAAAATCTCTCTCATCATGAGCAGGAACCGCCATAACTGCTCCAGTTCCGTAATTTCCTAAAACATAATCTCAAATATAAAGAGGAACTTTTTCTCCATTAAATGGATTTATTACAAAACTTCCTGAGAAAACTCAAGTCTTTTCTTTGGTTCCAGTTCTATCTAAATCTGATTTATTTTTTGAATCTGTGATATATTTTTCACATTCCACTCTTTGCTCATCAGTTATAAATTCTTGAATATCTTTATGATCTGGTGCAATTACTGCATACGTCATTCCAAAAACTGTATCAATTCTTGTAGTATACACTCTTATAGATTTTTCACTATCTCCATCTTTTAGCATCTCAAATTCACAACCTTCACTTCTTCCAATCCATTTTCTTTGCATATCTTTGATCCCTTCTGGCCAATCTAAATCTTCTACATCTTCAGCTAATCTATCAGCATATTTCGTAATAGCAAGTACCCATTGTCTGATTTTTTTCTTTTCAACAATAGTTCCACATCTATCACAAGTTCCATTTGATAATACTTCTTCATTTGCTAGTCAAGTTTTACAGCTTGGACAAAAATTTATTGGTAAATCTTGTTCATAAGCCAAACCTTTTTCAAACATTTTTGCAAAAATCCATTGTGTCCATTTATAATATTTTGGGTCAGTTGTATCGATTTCTCTATCCCAATCATACGAAAATCAAAGTGATTTAATTTGTCTTTTAAAAGTAGCAATATTTTCAGCCGTTGTAATTTTTGGATGTGTTCCTGTTTTAATTGCATAATTTTCAGCAGGCAATCAAAAAGCATCCCACCCCATTGGATGAAGCACATTAAACCCTTTTGCTTTTTTATATCTTGAAACGATATCATTAGCAGTATATCATTCAGGATGTCCTACATGAAGTCCTGCACCACTTGGATATGGAAACATATCAAGTGCATAAAATTTTTTCTTATTCGACTTATTTTCACTTTTGAAAGTTTTGTTTTTTTCCCAAAACTCTTGCCATTTTTTTTCTATTTCAATATGGTTGTACATACAAAAAACATTTAAAAACTAAAATTTATGGGGATTATACTCAAAAGTGCTAAAAATTCTAATTTTTTATTTTGAAAATTGAAAATTGTTTTTATAATAGTACAAATTTTAGCTTTAAATTTAAAATTATGTCAAAAAACATTTATTTTGTCCTTATTTCTCTTTGAGTGGTAGGATGACTTATACTTTATTTTCAAAATACGATTTTCTCTTACACTCTTTATAGTCCATTTGGTCCAAAAGCAAGTTCTCTTATCATTCTTTATTCATTATGACTTTGATTTCTTGCTGGATTTTGAATATGTGGAATTACTCAAGCAAGAAAAGAAGATGAATACGAAGATGAAAACTTTTAAAAACAAAAAAATACTTTGGAGATTTCCAAAGTATTTTTTTTGTTTGATTATTATTATGCAACCAAAACTGATAGAATCCATTTTACAATTGTTCCTGCTAACCAGATAACGAGTAATCAAAGACCTCATTGAATCAAAATAGTTTTCCCTTTTGTTACTTTATCATCTTCACCACCAGCAGTTAAGATTAAAAATCCTCCCCATAATGCGTATAATACAGCAATTAAATATAAGAAAGTCATTAAAAAGTTAACATAATATTGAACTGCTTCTGAAAGTGGTCTATTTTCTAAATTTTGACCAGTAGTCGACGCTTTGTTCACTCAAAATGTAGTATCTGATTGAGCAAATGCGCTGAGACTAGCCATTGAGCTAAGTACTACACCAGCTACTCCATAAGAAGTTTTTTTAATTGCATCCATAATTTAATATTAATTAGATAAATAAAACAGCTATATTATAATGAAAATTCTTTAAAAAAGCAAATTTTTTCACATATTTTAAAGCTTGACTTCTTTTTTTTTATTTTTATATTCTATCATATTAAATATTAAAGCCAAAAAATGAACATTGATATTTTCTTAGAAGATTTAAAAAAACATTGAATTGAGAATGAAATTCCCAATATATCTCAAGTAAATGCAAGATTTTTGAGAGACCTTATAAAAATTGGAAAAATAAAAAATATGCTCGAAATCGGTACAGCAAATTGATTTAGTGCTATTAATTTTGCATTAGAACTCAAAGAACTTTGAGGAAAGCTTACCACTATTGAATTTTCAAAACTTTCATATGATATTGCGTTGGAAAATTTTAAACTCGCATGAGTATCAGAAACTATAAATGCAATAAACGGAAATGCTCTTGATGTGATTCCTGCATTAGAAGAAAGTTATGATTTTGTATTTATTGATGGAATGAAAAGAAGAACCAAAGATTTTTTGGAACTGGTTTGGGATAAAGTTGAGGAGTGATGAATTATCGTAATTGATGATGTGATTAAATTTAGAGAAAAAATGATTTGATTTTGGGAATATTTAGAAGATAATCACATTAAATATAATATTATTCCTATCGATATAGATGACGGAATTGTAATGATAGTAAAATAAAAAACTCTTTCTTATTAATTATTTTCCTTATACAAAACATATGTGAATTCAATCAAGTAAAGCAAAATCTCCTGAAAGAATCGTAGAAACTACTCATAAAGATATTGATGTAAGTGAAAATTCTCTCAGACCAAAAACACTACAAGATTATGTTGGACAAGAACAAATCAAAAAGCATCTTTGAGTTTCAATTGCTTCAGCAAGACTCAGAAATGCCAGTTTAGAACATATTCTTTTTTATGGTCCCCCAGGTCTTGGAAAAACAACTCTTTCAAATATTATTGCTTATGAAATGTGATGAAATTTAAAAGTAACTTCTTGACCAGCCATTGAAAAACAAGCTGATCTTGTAAGTATTTTATCAAATATTGAAGCCTGAGATATTCTTTTTATTGATGAAATTCATCGTTTAAGACCACAAATTGAAGAAATTCTCTATACTGCTATGGAAGATTTTGTCATTGATATTATGGTTGGAAAATGAACATGAGCACAAAGTGTAAGAATGCCAGTTGCAAACTTTACGCTTGTTTGAGCGACAACAAAACTTTCTGCACTTTCTAATCCATTGAGAGATAGATTTGGAAATGTTTTAAAACTTGATTTTTATTCTGGAAACGATTTGGAAAAAATCATTGTAAAAAATGCTTTTTTACTTGATTTAGAAATAGAAAAAGATTTAGTTTCTGCGATTGCAAACAGAAGTAGATGAACTCCAAGAATCTCAAATAGAATCTTAAAAATTATGAGAGATTATAAAATTATTGGAAAAGATATTAATAATACAAAAGTATTTAAAGAAATTTTTTCTGATTTAGGAATTGATGATTTGGGACTTGATTATTTAGATAAAAAATACTTACAAACTATTCATGAAAAATTTGCTTGTGGTCCTGTTTGACTTGGAACTCTTGCGTCAAGTATTTGAGAAGAAGAAGCCACTTTAGAAGATGTTGTAGAACCGTATTTACTTCAAATTTGATTTTTAGAAAAATCTTCTCGTGGAAGAAAAATAACTGATAGTGCAATTTTGCATTTGAATTGAAAATAACTATACAAAAAATACTGAGTTTAAAACTCAGTATTTTTAGAAAGTACTTAACTTTTCTTCTTTGATATTTATTATTTTGTCACAATATTATAATTACTCAAGTTATCTCTCCCACTTCCACTAGTTGCTGACATCATGCGCATTTGTATTCTTTTATCATTTCCCCAATTCTGATCAATTACAACATGATTTCCCATATAGCTTCCCAAATATATAAGAGCATGTCCTCCTGAAGAGGGATAAGTTGGTTGGCCATTGAAATAAGCCAAAACAGTCCTAACTGGAGGAGGATAATTATGATTAAATCCACTACCTTTAATCCAAGATGATGCAAATCCACTCGAAAAATTAGTAGCTATTTTAATTAACCCTACACACTGCCCCTTATTCCCCTGTCCCCAATCGTCATTAGAAGTAACCGATATATCAACTCCTCCAAGAATCTCTATTTGAGGACCTGCAGAAGGAAAATAATTAATAAAATTATTCTTTGTTGCGGTACTATAAAGCATCGTATTTGTGGCACTATAACTTGCATCGTTGATAAGTGTTAAAAAGCTAGAATTTACTAGCAAATTTTGAGCAAAAGAACTTGTATTGAACATAGTCAATACAATACCAAAGAATAAAGTTGAAAAAAACTTTCTAAACATAACCTTCTCCTTTTTGGTTACTTTCAAAATTGAAAGCGTTGAAAATCTATTGATTTTTATTTAAAAGTCAATATATTTATATTACTTTAATATATAATTAATACTATACTATGAAAAAAATACTTTGAATTTTTCTACTCTTTTTCATTCTTATAAATAATACAAATGCTCTAAAAATAGAGAATTTGTATTATTTTGACAAAGATTTCTCTATTCCAAAAGAAACAAAAATATTAAATCATAATTTAGAAGTGTATAAAAAAGAGGACAAAAAGAATATTCTATGAGAGAAAAAAAATGAGATAGTTAATTATTTAGAAAAAAAGATATGAATAAAAAAAACTCAAAATCTTTTTAAAAATAATATTTTATATTTAGCTGATAATTGATGGAAAAAAGATGTTTTATCAAAATTTTCAGAAAATACCAACAATGAGAATGTAAATTTATTAAGTTTTCATCATCGTATAGAATTAGCCAATCAAAATTCCGAAAATATCATTTTCAATTTTTTCCCAATAAAAAATTATAAATTTTTAGATGATTTCTATTTTAACAGCCTTATTCGTAATTCATATGTATGAGAAAAAGGATATCCTCAAGTTTTAATTATTGATGATTTTTTATTACCTCATAATATACAAGCTAGTTTTTATTATAGTACCGATGAAAAGAGAACTTCCAAATATATCAAATATTCTGAAGAAAATTTAAAAATAGAAAAAAAATATTTTTTTAGAAAATATCAATTTTGAGATGAAGAATTTAAGCTTCTCATACCATATTTTGAAATACAAATCCCTTTTTCAAAATCTAAATCAACACCTGAAAGTCTTATAAAAGACGACCTTTATATTTCTTATGATGTAATTGAAGAGATTTATTATGGTAAGTATTATATTCCCATAATCAAAGATTGAGAAAAAATTTCATCTTTTGAATATGAAAAATATTAAAATATATTTAAAAGCCTTGTTTTTTCATTACTTTTCTTTAGAATGGAGGAAATATTCAAAACCTAAAAAATATGTCCATTTGGCAAACACATTCTTGGAAAAATCTCATTTTAGCTTCAAATCAAGCTCAAAATGTTTTTGAAATTGACTGAATTTTCGTAGAAAAAAGAAGTATTTGACTTGGAAAATTTTGACTTTTTTCTTTATGAATAGAGGAAAATCAAAAAATAAATGAAGCAAAAATGATAGAACTTTGTAGAAAAGAAAACTGTCTTTTTGTTCAAATCGAAACTTTTTGAGTTGAAAATAATATTTCTCTTTCTCTTAAAAATTTTCAAAAATGATATTATAAAAAATTTATAACTCCTCATACTGCTCTCATTAATCTCTCTCAAAGTGAAGAAGAAATTTTAGCAAATATGAAACCAAAATGAAGATATAATATCAATCTTGCAAAGAAAAAATGAGTAGAAGTTTTTCGTGCTGAAAAAAATCAAGAAAATATAAAAATATTTTATGATTTAATGCTTGAAACAACTTCAAGAGATAAATTTTCAGGAAATACACTGGAATATTATCAAAATTTTTTAGAAAAATTTACTGAAAGTGAACTTATTTTTACAAAGTATGATGGAAAAGTTCTCTCTGCTTGAATTTTTATTTTTAACAGTGAAGTTTCTATCTATTATTATTGAGCTTCAACGAGTGATAAACAGTATAGAAACTTAATGGCACCATATTTAATGCAATGGTTTGCTATTGGGAAAGCAAAAGAAATATGAAGTAAATATTATGATTTTTTATGAGTCGCAAATCCTTGAGAAATAAATTCACCTCTTGCTTGAGTAACTGATTTCAAACTCAAATTTACTCCAGATATAAAAAATGTAAGTGAAAGTTATATTTTTATCAATAAACATTTTTCTTATTTTCTCTTTCAATTTCTTAAAAAAATAAAGTCTAGATTTTTCTAGACTTTATTTATTCCAATTTGTTTCTGTTATTACATTTTTAAACATTTCTCTATCAAAACTTCCTCATTTTAAAAAATTTCTTCATTCAAAATTTGTTTGCATTATGTGAGTAAATTCCACTTTTTGCATTTCTCAATTTTTAAATCAATAACTAAAATTTTCCGTAGATAAAAATCATATTTTATAAAATGCTTTTGAAATATTTGTCAGTTCAACTTGATTTATAAAATTAGTCGAATTCAGTGAACTATCATCAACATTAATATATTTTAATCCTGTGTATGATGTGTACAAATTTAAGATTTCAATCATATCTTTTAAATTCGTTCCAAAATGTCAAAGCCCCATATGGTCTACATATTCAATTTGGTCAGCTATTTCAAGATATTGTTCTATTCCATCGATATTATTTTCATATTGAAACTCATACCCAAATGCTCATTGAATAAAAATATTTCCATTTTCCTTTACCTCGAAAGTTCTATTTCAAATTTTTTGAGTAAAATTTGTTTCTCCATTTATTCAAATTAAAGATCCATTTTCTCATATTTTTACATTAAGTCATAAACGAGAAAGTGAGTTTTGCATTTCAGGGATTTTATTTGGTGCTTTTTCTGAAGATTGTATTGGTTTTGGAGGTTTTTCAGATTTTTGCGATGTTGATTCAGAAATAATATTATCTAATAATATAACTTTTTCCGCTATATCTATACTAGTGCTATTAGAAAAGTTTATTTTGTTTAGTTTATATAAAGTATCATTATCTCAATATTGTTTTATCTCATTTAATTTGATATTTATATATTCTTGGAGAAATTGAGTATTTTTTTGTTCTAAAGTATGTAACTCTAATGCTATTACTTCTGTTTTATTTGGAGCTTGTTGCTCTAAACTAAAATAAGTAAATTCTCTGAGCGCTGAAAATAGATAACAATTATCTAATTTATTTTGACTTGTATTTACAATAGCTGGTAAATCTTTTTTTATAAAATTTAAAATAAATTTAATTTTATCCTCTGGATTTTCAATTTTAAGAACTTCTCAAATATGTTTTTGTATTTTTTCAGATACTTGTTTATCTTTTATATGCGATATTGCAATAATTGATTCTTCTGGAAGTTTATCTGTATTGATACTCATTTCTTCTTTTTTTATTTTCAGATAAATATCTTTAAATTTGCTATATTGCATTAAATAGTCAATTTCATTGAGTGGAAAATTTTGCTCAAGAAATGTAATTGCATCTTTTGGTTTTCCATTTATAAAAAATTTATCTAATGTTTGTAATTTTTTGGTATCACACTGTAATAAATGAAATAATCCTAAATCATCTCTACTATTTGAGAATCTTATCGCATACTTATATCCCCCCTCTTTTTTATAAAAACTTAATTGAGTAACAGCATCCATTTTTTCTCAAAGGTTAGGAATAGCCTCTGGAGACCACATAAGTAATCCATTTAAAAAATCATTCTTATCATCTATTGATGGATGAGATTGAATATATTGAATAGTTTTTTCTAAATCTCATAATGCTTCAATATTTATATGATTCAACATATTACCTAAAACTTGCTCTACTAGCATTTTTCTATCTACTTCAGGCGAAAGTGGTGTTTGTTCATAAAATTGAACAAAATAATCTGCATAATCAAATTTTTCTGCCATGTATTTTACAATACTTTCCTTAAAATGTGGATATTTTTGAAATAACTCTTGTACTTTATCCTTTCCCTCTTGTAAATCTTTACTTCCTTCTTGAGAAATATATGAAGATTTTTCTTGTTTTTGAAATAATTCTTGTAATTTCCTTTCGTATTGAAATTCCAAAACTAAAGATTCTATAAAATCTATTTTTTGTTGAATTGTTTTTGCTTGTTGTAAACCTTCTTTATAAGATTCGTCTATAGCAGTATCACTACTTTGACCATCAACAATACCATCCCCAGAAAATATTTCTTTTTCTAAGGCTCATAATTCTTTTAATTTATTATCAAGACGAACTTCATCGGGAACTGTTGTTTGTTCCATAGCTTTCCCTTGATGTTCTTGTAATTCAACTTCAGACATATTTTACTTTTAAAAATTAAAATCCATAAATTCTATTTCTTCTTTTTGTTTCTCTGTTTCTAGCCTTTCTTGTAATTTAATACTATTTAAATTTGCATACCTTTTTTTTATTTTGAGCGTATTAATAATATCTAAATATTCATTTTTTTTGTCTTCTAAAAAATCATAAATAGATTGTAAATTTCCTGTTTGAAGAAAATTGACAATTTGGTGTAATTCCAAAGAACTAAAAAGATGAAGATTCTTCACAAGCATTTGCAATACTGGAGAATCAATATGTTGTAAAATTCACAATATTTTTTGTTCTAATTTTTCTTTTTCCATACCTTTATTTTTATTTATAACTTTTTTATATTTTTATATTATACGGTTTTTCAAAATATATCTCATATTTCATTTTGTAACACATGAGTATGTAGCATTCCTGTTCTTTTTGAATCAAATTTTTGTAAAAATAATTTTTCTATGTATCCATCTCATAAAACATTTACTTCTTCCCTTCATTCAATCAATCATACTTTATTTGATTGCTTTACTTGTTGTTTAAATGCATCCATATTTGTTTGTGGATCAATTGAGATTCAGATTGAAGATAACACAGAAGATACAAAAATTTTCATTTCATTTTCATTAATAAATTCTTGTTTTACATTAAATGCTCAAGTATATTTTCAAGAAATTGCAGTAAAAATAGCTTCTCTATATTTCCATAATCCATCTAAATTTAACTCGTCAAGAGTAGATTTAAAATGAATCAAATTTTTCATAGCCTCTTCACTTTCAGAAACCATTTGCCATTCTGGATAAGTTAATTCTATTTTTCAGATAGAAGTTTCAACTAAATAATTTCCATTTGTCGATTTTTCAAAATCAACTCCAACCAAAGTTCCTGGAATATCCACTCATTGTAATTGTAATTCTTTTTGTTCTTCTGCATATTTTTTAAAATCAGAAAAATTATTTGAAGAACGAGGATTTTCTAAATATTGAATATATAATTCTTGGTTTTGTTGAACGTATTTAATTTCAGAAATTTGTGTAAAATTTTTAATCGTTGATTTAATCGATTGTTCTAATTCTTGAGTTAATTTTATATTTTTTTCTTTTTTTACTAACTCAATAATTCTTGTTTGATATTGCTCTAATGTTTCTTCTTTATTTATTTTATTTTCACTCATAAGACGTTGAACATCTTCTGGTGTTACTCAAATATCTTTTAATTTTTCTGATTCCGCTTGAATTTCCTTTTGTAAATGTTCTATTTTAATTTCTTGTAATTTCTTAAAAATAGTTGCAACAGCTTCAGGATTTCATCAAGTTCATTTTTGTAATAATCCGTATAATTCTTTATCATTATATATACTATGTCCTGATTTTACTATATCTAAAATCTTTTGATTAATTTCTCAATTTTTTCCTTCAAATTGGGTAATTTGAGAAATTTTTTGTAGAAAAATATCATCTTTTTCTTGAGATTCAAATTTAGAATATTCTTGATTTACTTGAACAATTACTTTTCCAGCTAATTTAAAATCTTCTCTTAAATCTCAAAATACTCCATCTAATTTTTCTAAACTTTGAAGTTGTCATTCTCAATATTCTTTATTTTGTAACATTTTAAAAAATACTGAAAATTTTTGACTTACATATGGGTGTCAAAAAATATTTTTTACCATTTGTTTTGAATATACAGATGACAATTTAGAATAAATCAATAGTACAACAGAAATAGTATCTCAAAAATTAATATTATTTACCGCATTTACTAATTTCATATAATCAAATCCTTGTTTCGTAATACCATCTATATATGCTGAGACAATAGCTGAGTCTGATTTTAATTTTTGACCAAGTAATTCAAAATATTCTGGTTTTTTTGATATAAGTTTTTGAGTAAATTCATTATGAGTATGAAGATGTTTTTGTATTCCAGGAAAACTATCCAAAGAATATTTATCTAATATTTGTAATATTTGATCTTCAAAACCTGTAATTCAATATTTATAAACATATAAATTTATATCTACTATTTGAGCACGTATAAGTTCTTCTTGTTTTCCTTCAGTATTCATCAAATTTTGAAATGCTGTTTCAAAATTATCTTTAGTTATTTCTGATAATTTTCATAAATATTTTTGTACATCTTGTAATCTTGGATGAGTTCAATCCAATTGTTTCAACAATGCTTTTATATCTCCTTCATCTAAATAAACACTAATATCTCACATAATACTTAAAAAATCATCTGGATTAGTAGTGATTTTTATAACTCTCTTTATTTTTTCTACACCATGTATTTGATTGTTAATTTTTATATCATAAAACGATTGTGGAATCATTGTAGTTTTAAAATTTGGATCTTTCTTAGCAATAGCTTCAATAACATCAATATCATGTTGCAATTCAAAATCAATATCGGTATATTTAATATTTGGAATTTCTGAAATAATTTTTAATAATACATCTTTATCATTCACCAAAAATACTTTTTGAGGCGAATTTTGAAGCATTTCTTTATAGTTTTTTTCACTAATTTTTTCATTATATTCTTCATTGTAAGAAATAAAATTTTTCAAAAGTGTATTTTTCCCTCATAATTGTGTTGCAAGAATTTTTTGAGCTTGTGAATCAGGATTTATTTTCCATATTTTTTGTAATTCATTCATTTTAACTGATCACAAAACAGTGCTCAAATATGTCATATTTAGCTTTCCAATAGATTCAAGATGTAAAAAATAATTCGCCAATACTCTTGAATTTACTACACTTGGGTCATTTTCATCTCAAGTCATTTTTGTGTTTGGGCTTTTTAAAAATCCTTCAAAATCAGAAATACTTGTAATAAAATTCCCTCTTTCTGTGTTAAATCATACTAAATATTTATCATTGAATTGTTTTCCTTCTCAAAATATTTTTTTCATTAAATCTTCTTGAAAAAGTCTAGCTTCATATTGATCATCCAGTTCATTGATACTTGAATACATAAAAGTAATTCATTTGGTAATTTTATCATTTCATACTGGTTTATACTTTGTATAATTATTTGATAAATATTCCATTGCTGCAATAGATTCCTCTTGAGAGTATTCTTGTATTTTTTTATTTCTTAATGATTGAGCTTGATTTTTTGCTTCTTGGGTATCTGTTTTTTTCAGTACATCTCAAAACCAACTAAACACTCATTTTTTTTCAATAATTCATTCTTTCTCAGCAAGACTAATCATATCTCATAACTCCAATAAAATTTTTGTTCTTTCAGCTTGAGAAAATGATTTTTCTGATTGGTAAGATGCTTTAATAGTTTCATATAATTCCTTATATTCTCTATCAAATTGTTGATAAAGTGGATGTTCTTTTCATAATTTTTGTTTTACCGCTTTCATAATCTCCCGCCCCTCTTTTAATTGGGCCTGAATATCGTTACATTTCCCTATGTCATTTGACAATGTTCAGTATTCCAGCTTGGAAACTTGACCTTGGTATGCATCTCTTACTCCCTGAATAATACTCATATAAATATACAATAATTATTAAATTCCCTTTTATTGTATCATATATCTAATTTTAAAGCAAAAATCACTATTGACTTATAAAAATATTTAATTTTAATATTTTTCTCTTTTCTATTTGAAAAAAATCTCTTTTTCACTACAATAAGCTCAATTTTAAACATTAATTTTAAGTTGTATGCAAATTACTAGCAATGAAATTAGACAAAAATATATTGAGTTTTTTGAGTCTAAAAATCACTCTATTATTCCTTCTGCTCCAGTTGTTCCTGAAAATGACCCAACGGTTTTATTTAATACTGCTGGAATGCAACCTCTTGTTCCTTATTTACTTGGAGAAAAACATCCTCTTGGAAACAGACTTGCTGACTATCAAAAATGTATCAGAACCAATGACATAGAAGATGTTGGAGATAATACTCATCTTACATTTTTTGAAATGCTTGGAAACTGGTCACTTGGAGATTATTTTAAAAAAGAATCTATCGCTTGGAGTTATGAATTCCTAACCAGTAAAGATTGGCTTGGAATTGATAAAAGAAAAATTGCAGTAACTGTTTTTGAAGGTGATGAAAATGCGCCAAGAGATGAAGAAAGTGCTAATATTTGGAAAAGCCATTGAGTAGAAAATATTTCATATTTAGGAAAAAAAGATAATTGGTGGTGACCTGCTGGTGCGACAGGACCTTGCGGACCAGACACAGAAATTTTTTACTGGGTATGAGAAAGTGAGTTTCCTCCTGCATGAAGTACGGTTTGAAATGATGAAAAAAACTGGATGGAAATCTGGAATAATGTATTTATGGAATATGTAAAAGATGAACAAGGAAATTTCAATAAAGCTCAAATGCAAAATGTAGATACAGGGATGGGACTTGAAAGAATCACAAGAACTTTAGTATGAGCTCCATCAGTCTATGAGACTGATATTTTTTCAGATATTATCGATGTAATTTGTGCTACTCTTGGTGTATCTTATAATGAAAATACAAAAAATGCAGTAAGAATTATTGCTGACCACTCAAGAACTGCAACTATTATGATTTCAGATGGAATTACTCCTTCAAATATGGATCAATGATATATTTTAAGAAGATTACTCAGAAGAGCAATTAGACAATGATATAAACTTGGTTTTTCAGGACAATTTTTAACTCCAGTTATCTCAAAAGTAATTGAAAAATTTTCTGGAATTTATGAAAATGTTGCTTTGAGAAAAGAAAATATTTTAGAAGAAATTGATAGAGAAGAAAAACAATTTTTAACTACTTTAGAAAAATGACTCAAAGAATTTGATAAACTCGTAGGTGGTTTCCAAATTGCCTTTGAAAGAACTGGTCAAAAAGTTGATACTATTTCAGGAGAAAAAGCTTTCAAACTGTACGACACTTTTGGTTTTCCAATTGAAATGACAGTTGAACTTGCAACTGAAAAATGATTAAAAGTTGATGTAGAGTGATTTAATGATGCTTTTAAAAAACATCAAGAACTTTCAAGAGCTGGGGCTGCTCAAAAATTTGCCTGAGGACTTGCTGATCATTCAGATGATACAACTGCTCTTCACTCTGCAACTCACTTAATGCTTGCAGGGCTTAGAAAAGTACTTGGAAATCATGTTCATCAAGCTGGTTCAAATATTACCTCTGAAAGATTGAGATTTGACTTTACTCATGATGAAAAACTAACTCCTGAACAACTAAAAGAAGTAGAAGATTTTGTAAATGATGCTATTGCAAAAAATGCAAAAATGATTCTTGAAGAAATGGATAAAAATGTTGCAAAAGAAGCTTGAGTAGAAGGAAGTTTTTGGGAAAAATATCCTGATATTGTAAAAGTTTATACTTTCAAAACAGATGCTGGAGAAATATTTTCTCGTGAACTTTGTGGAGGACCACATATAGAAGCAACTGGAAATATGGGAACATTTAAAATCAAAAAAGAAGAAGCTTCTTCAAGATGAGTAAGAAGAATCAAAGCTGTTTTAGAAAAATAAATTTATAAACATGAATATTTATACCAAATTTATAATAACTTGTGAAAAAAAAGAAAAATCTTTTATAGATAAAGTTTTGAAAAGAACTCAAGAAATTGAAGTTTGGGCTCCTTGTATAATAAATTGATTTAGAGATAAGGTAAATACTGATGTTTATAATATTTTATCCATAAAAGCAACCAATGATAAAATAGAAGTATTTGGATGTTAAATTAATAATAAAAACCTATGACAAAAAAAGTAAATATCACTACTATTTGATGATGATCTGGAACCTTTAATGTAATTTATTGACTAAAAAAAGTTTTTTCACGTGAAGAAAGAAATCTTGCAACCATTATTGCTATGACTGATTCTTGAGGAACAACTGGAGAAATTAGAGATAAATATTGAGTTCTTCCTCCTGGAGATATTAGAAGAGCCATATGTGCATTGGCTCGTGATACTGGAACAGTAAGAAAATTATTTGAATACAAATTTGAAGATGAAACTTGAGTAATCTGAGGAAATAAAATCGGAAATATTCTTCTTACAGCACTCTGAGAAATAGCAGGAAGTTTTGAAGCTGGACTTGATGTTGCTTGTAAAATGTTTGATGTTGAAGGAAAAATTATTCCAGTAACTCTTGAAGATATTCACCTTTGAGTAAAATTTGAAGATGGAACAGAACTTATTGGAGAAAAAAATATTGATGTAAGTGATAAAAATGATTTTGTCAGAACACATAATATTGATCAAAACGTAGCAGAAGCATTTCTTGTTGGATGAGAATGAAAACTCAATCCAAGAGCATATGAAGCTATTATGAACTCTGATTATGTAATACTTGGGCCATGAGATTTTTATACATCTATTGTCCCAAATCTCCTTTCAAAATGAATGAAAGAAGCACTTTCTCAAACATCTGCAAAGATTATTTATGTATGTAATATCATGACAAAAAAATGAGAAACTACTACCTATGAACTCAAAGATTTTATTGATAACATAGAAAAATACGCTTGAGAAGTTCTTGATTATGTATTTGTAAATAATGGAAATATTAGTGAAGAATTAGTTGAAAAATATAAAATAGAAGAAGGAAAAAAACCAGTAAAATTAAAAGATATAACCGAATTTAATGGGAAAAAATATACTATTATAGAAAGAGATTTTGTAGATGAAAGTGATGTTGTTAGACATGATCCAAAGAAATTAGCTCTCACTATAAAAGATTTAACAACCGGTTGGATAAAATAAAAATAGATGATTATAAATCATCTATTTTTTTATCTAAATCTTCCAAATCTTCCTCATTATGTAATTCTCAAGCCAAACGAGCTTTTTCAAGCTCTAATTGTGCTTTTGTTCTTTTTTCCTCCATCTCACGCATATATCTTCTTACTTGAGAACGAGTCATTTTTGGATTACTTCCAGTTGGTGCAAATTCTGTCATAATTCTCTATTAAAAAGTAAATTTTATATTTCTTTTCTTTCTTTAATTGAATTTATCAAAGTAATATTATCCGCATATTCTAAATATCAACTTGAAAGTCATCTTGATAATCTCGTTACTTTCACAAATTTTTTGAGTCATCTTTTTTCTAACTCCCCTAAAATATACTGAACTGTTGCTTCTCATTCAATATTTGGATTTGTCGCCATAATAAGTTCTAAATCTCCATCAAAATCTGAAATTCTTTTAAATAAGTTTTCAAAATTTAAATCTCAAATAAAAACTCCATTAATTGGTGAAATAGCTCATCATAAAATATGGTATCTTCCATTAAAAATTTTTGAATTTTCAATAGTTACCATATCCAAATATTCTTCAACTACACAAATAATATTTGTTTGTCTATCTCAAGAAGCACAAATTTCACAAATATGTTTCCCCGCATCAATCAAGCTTCCACACATTTCACATTTTGCAATACTTCCATGGAGATGATTTAATGCTTGAGAAAAATTTTCAAGATAATTTTTATTTGAATGAAGCAAAAAAAAGGCAAGTTTTGTTGCTGATTTTTCTCAAATTCATGGTAAAAAATTGATAATATTAATTAATTTTTTTAAACTTTCTGGCATACATATCTCTTACGTGTACAAAACAAATAAATAATAACAATAAAAAAAATAAGTCAATTTTTATTTTTGACTTATTTTATTGTTTTAATAATTAAAAGCATATCATTTCATATCTTTTACTACAAGAAATTGTGCGTTTCCAAGTTTTTCCATATTGTTAATTCATTCCCATTTTGTTAAACTTGATAAACTTTCTAATTCTGAAATCTTTACTTCTAATAGCTCTTTTTCTACTGTTAAATTGTTTTTTAATAATTCTAAATTTCTGATATTATATCATTTGGTAGCATTTACATTCAAAGTCCAAACATAATAGATTCCTAAAAACCCAATAAACAGTAACGCTAATATGTATGTTGTGTTGACTCCTAATTTGAAATTTTCTCTTGTTGTCTTTCTTTCTGAGAAAAATCTAAAGTGTCATTTTTTTATTACTATTAAATTTGGATTCATTTTGCAGCGTAGTGTTAGATTTTAATTTTTATTTAGATTTTTATTGCAAATCTGGCTTTTGCACTCCTACTTCTTGGATTCGATTTTACTTCATCATCACTTGGAAGTATCGGTTTTTTTGTCGAAATTTTTAATTGTTTTTTATGGTGACACACACATAAAATTTCACTACATATACAATCTCTACTCTCTTGTTTAAAAATATGTTTCACTATTCTATCTTCTAACGAATGAAAGCTTATTATAAAAATACTCCCTCATTCTTGAAGCATATCAATTGCATCTAGCACTGATTGCTCAATTACTTCCAATTCTTTATTTGTTTCAATTCTTAGAGCTTGGAAGATTCTATTTTTACTTTTAGGAAATTTTGAAATTCCTGCAATTAAATCTGATAATTCTTTTGTTGTTTTAAATCTCATTCACTTTTTTCTTTGAAGTACGATTTCATCAGCTATTTTTCTTGCGCTTGGTTCTTCACCATATTCCCTAAAAATTTTTAATAAATCACTTTGTGTGTATGAATTTACAATATGTGCTGCTGTAGCTCACTTACTTGTATCAAATCTCATATCAAGTGGCCCATCTAATTTAAAACTAAATCATCTTTCAGCTTCATCTACATGAAGTGAGGAAATCCCCAAATCATAATAAATTCATGTAATAGTAGATATTTCTTGTTCCTCTAATCTTTTTCTTAAATTTAGAAAATTATCATTTATAAATTTAAGTTCGATTCATGATTCGGCAAATTCTTTTTCTAATTCTGGTCTTACTATGTCTAAATTCCTCTTATCTGCATCAAATCAAATAAAGATATCTCATTTTTTTAACTTTTTTAAAACTTCTCTTGCATGTCATCCCATTCACAAAGTACAATCAACGATAATATTTTGTTTATTTTTAAAAATGACAATATTTTCTACTAACTCGTGTAATAATACTGATATATGTAAATCTTCGAAACTTTTTTCTTCTTTTTTCTTCATTTTTGTTAAAAAGATGTTAATAAGTGATTTTTTTGTTTTTGTTTTCCTCATTTCTGATGATTTATATTTACTCTTTTTTAAAATAAAGTCAACACTAATTTTTAAAAAGGTGAAAAAAATTGCTAGACAATTTATTTATTTATTTTAAGAGAAAAAAAATGAGTTTTTCACAAAGTATTAACAATTGTATTTTTTGCGATATTCATCATAATTTTTTGGCTTTATGACCCCTTGTACAAATTTTTGAAACAAAACTTGAAAATTCTATTTTTTCATTAAAATATGACTAATTTAGTAATATTAAAATTTTATGATTGAAGTAAAAAATTTAAAAATAAATGTGTGAGATAAAGAGATTTTAAAATGAGTAAATATCAACTTTGAATCAGGGAAAAATTATCTTGTACTTTGAAAAAATGGAAGTGGAAAATCAAGTTTATCAAGTTTCCTTATGTGAAGCCCTAGTTATGAATTTATTTCTTGAGAAGCATATATTGATGGAAAAAATTTATTAGAAATGGATACGTCAGAAAGAGCTCAAGCAGGACTTTTTTTATCATTTCAAAATGTACCAGAAATTCCTGGAATTCATTTGTGAGAATATTTAAGAATTATTTATAATAATTATTTAAAAATTTCATCTCCAGAAACAAAAGCACTTTCCCCTTTTATATTTAAAAGATTTGTTGCAAAATTTTTACAAGAATTAGAAATCGATGAAAATTTTCTATCAAGAGATTTAAATGTATGATTTAGTGGTGGAGAAAAAAGAAAAATCGAATTACTCCAAGCAAAACTTTTGAATCCAAAATACATTATACTTGATGAAATCGATTCTTGACTTGATATTAACGCTTTTAAAATTGTTGCTGAGCACATCAAAAAAATGAATAATGAAAATAATTCTATTATTATCATTACTCACCATTTTAAAATCGTTGATTATATTGATTTTGATACTGTATATGTATTAAAAAATTGAGAAGTGCAAAAAACTTGAGGAAAAGAAGTAGTAAAAAGTATCATTGAAAATGGTTTTGAATAAAAAAAGAGCTAGGTATTTGATACCTAGCATTCTGCCGTAATCACTTATGAAAGGGAAACCTGATGGATATTTTTTGAAGGAATGCCAATACATGATGACACAAATCCTGCTAATTGCCTTTGGTTAAAATACCCTCCTGGATATTTCTTAAACATCCTTTCATCTGAGGAGGAAACAACAAACAATTCTTGTTTTTTTCCTCCTACATAATAAATCATAATCATGACTTTTCCTCCTCTATCACAAAGTTAAAAGTTTAACTGGACCAAAGAAAGTAATACCCTTATATTTAAAATAACAAAAATGTCAAACCCAAACAATATAAACATCTCTTGAACTTGGAATTTTCATGATGAAGTAAATTATACTTCAGAGCTTGTTGCCTGAATAAATGAGCAAGTAGTAAGACAAATTTCTATGTCAAATCAAGAACCTGAATGGATGTTAGCTATAAGACTCAAAGCACTGGAAATTTATAATTCTAAACCAATGCCAAATTGGTGACCAGATTTACAAAAACTAGATTTAGATAGTATTTATTATTTTGCAAAACCACAAGGTGCTGGAAATAATAAATCTTGGGAAAATGTTCCTGAAAATATCAAAAAAACTTTTGATAGACTTGGAATTCCTGAAGCAGAAAAAAAAGCACTTGCTTGAGTTGGAGCTCAATATGATAGTGAAACTGTATATCATTCTCTCAAAGAAGAAATAAAAAAAGAGTGAGTTATTTTTGATGATTTAACTCATGCTCTGAAAGTTCCTGAATATGAAGCTATTATTAAAAAATATTTTTCAAAATCAATTCCTCTTGCTGATCATAAATTCTCTGCACTTCACTATGCAGTTTGGAGTGGATGAACATTTTTATACATTCCAGCTGGAGTAAAAATTTCTGAACCATTACAATCGTATTTCCGTATGAATGTAAAATCTGGATGACAATTTGAACATACTCTTATCATTTTAGAAGATGATAGTGAAGCTCATTATATTGAATGATGTAGTGCTCCAAAATATGATGAAAATTCTCTTCATGCTGGATGAGTAGAAATTTTTGTTTGAAAAAATTCACATATGAGATATTCATCAGTAGAAAACTGGAGTTTAGATACATATAATCTCAATACAAAAAGAGCTATTGTACAAGAAAAAGGTTTTATAGAATGGGTTTGAGGAAATCTTGGAAGTAATACCACTATGCTTTATCCTTGTAGTGTACTTGTTTGAGATTATTCAAAAGCAGAACATTTAGGAATTGCATTTGCAAATTCTGGACAAAATCAAGATACTGGAGCAAAAGTAATTCATATTTGAAAAAATACTACTTCAAATATTGCTTCAAAATCTCTTTCAAAATGAGGTGGAATTTCAACGTATAGATGACTGGTTGATATAAAACCAAGTGCAACAGGAAGTGTTTCAAAAATTGATTGTGATGGACTTATTTTAGATGAAATTTCTGTAAATAATGCTATTCCAAATATTAAAATAGGAAATAGTTTCTCAACAGTTGCACATGAAGCAACAGCTGGAAAAGTAAATGAACAAGATTTATTTTATCTTATGAGTAGATGAATGAGCGAAAATGAAGCAACTTCAATTTTGGTAAATGGATTTATCAGTCCAATTTTAAAAGAATTACCTCTTGAATATGCAAGTGAAATGAATGTACTTATAAGTATGGAATTTGAATGAGGGTTTTAAAAATTTATTTGGAAAATAAAAAAGCCCTTTATACTCGGGCAAGAGTCAATAAGATTATTGAGTTAGTTCAAGAGATGAATATACTGCAATATCTCGTGTGTCATGATGTTCAACAAACCAAACATCTCCACCGTTACCAGGAACACACCTTAAAACTCTTCCCTTTACATTTGCTCTTCTAGCAGCAATATAAGACTGATTTGCTTTAATTCCTTTCGAATCATGGAGAAATGAGGTTGTAATTTCAAGACCTTGTTTGATTTGCATTATAGGCTTCCTGCTTCCAATTATTACAAAATAATGAAAAATATTTTAGGAAATACTATGTTGATACTGTAAATTTTGTATAGAAAAGCAAAAAAGACATCAAATGTTCATTTTTGTCCCATACAATTATTAGAGTCTGTACTTTATATTTAAAAATTTAAAAATGTCAAATATTACAAAAACCTGATTTTATCAAATTGATACTCATTTTGGAAATCATATAGAAATTGAAAAAGATATTTATACTTCCCTTTTTATCAAAGATTTAGAAAATGATATTACTCTTTCTATTTGAGAAAATTCAAAAGTAGATCTTTATACTTTTTTTAGTAGTAATGCTCCAAAAAATATTTCTATTTATCAAAAAGATAATGCTTCAAAACTCTCTGTAAAAGGACTTTTTATTTGAGATAATCATAATCTTGTATCAAATATTTCTTCACATATTTCAGGAAATAATTCCGTTTCTCATATTCACATTATTTCTGTAGTAAAAGAAAGTCATATTGGAATTGATTCCAGTATTCATATTTCAAAAGATTCAGAGAAAATTGAAGCGAGTTTAGATTTAGAAAATATTTTTATTGGGAAAAAATGAACTCTCAGTTCTCTTCCAAATTTATTTATTGATGCGAATGATGTACAAGTAAGCCACTCAAGTAAAACTCATAGAATTGAAGAAGATAAACTTTTCTATCTTGAATCAAGATGACTTGATATTCAATCAAGTATAAAACTAATGACAGAGAGTTATTTCAAAAAAACATTTACTTGTTTAGAAATGCTTGATAAAGATTTATATGATAATTTATATGAAGAATTTTTATCTCTCAATTAAAAAAAAGGCTTGCGTATGCAAGCCTTTTTAAGAGAACACTTTCAACGATTTTACGCCTAAAAAGACTAAAATCGCAAAAAATGGCAGAATAAGACAAAGAACTAAAATACGTTTTTTACAACCTATTTTCTTATTTGTCCTATATACTGAACTTTTTCGTTCAACTCTGATAAGACCTATCGTGAGAACGATACCTAGCAAGAGATATATTACGAAAATACTCGGAATAATTGTGATAAGATTGATTTCCATATCCTGTCTCCTTCCATATATTTCACTCTCAGTGCTTCAAAATTAAAACACTGTAGAAAATGAGTTATTCTTTTATATATAAAAAATCATATAAGTCAATATAAAAGAATTAAAAACTTTTTACTTCTTTTTTGTTAACTCTTCCGCCAAAAGCTCACTTTGCTCTAAAACTCTATCTGCTTCAATTTTTGCAATATCAGGAGGATATCAATATCTCATCAAAACTTTTTTTACAAGTAATCTTAATTTAGCTCTTACATCATCTCTTTTTTCCCAATCCACAGTTGCATTTTTTCTGACAATATCAACTATTACATGAATTAATTCTTTCATCTTTTCATCTTCTAAAAATTTGGTAGAATCATTTTGAGACAAAACTGTATAAAAAGCATATTCTTCTACTGTCAATCAAATATCTTCTGCTTTTTTATCTTCTAAATGCATTTCACGAGCAATTTCAGATAATTCTTCTAAAACTTGTGCTGTATCAATTTGATTATTATGATACCTTTTAATAGTATTTGAAAGCATTTCAGAAAACTTTTTTCATTGTGATAAACTTTTTGATTTTCTTAATTTTACCTCTTCATTTAAAAGTTTTTTAAGCAGTTCAAAAGCAATATTTTTATGCTTCATATTTTTCACTTCGAGTAAAAATTCTTCTGATAAAATACTTAAACTTGGTGTTTTAATTCCAGCAGCTTCAAATATATCAATGACTCCATCACTTGCCAAAGCTTCTTCAACAATTTGTTTCACTGCATTATTTACTTGAGTATTTGATAATCATTGCGAAGGAGTAAATTTATTAATTCTTGATTTTATCGCTTGAAAAAATGCTATTTCATCTCTTAACTTTTCAGCTTCATCACTTGGCACACTCATAGCAAAAAGTTTTGAAAGTGCTCAAACTTCTGCAAGAAATCTATTTTTTAATTCTTCGTCAGATAAAATAAAATTTTGAGCTCACAAAAGTATTTGAAGTTTTTGCATTCCATCATTTGAAGAAAAATAAGATTTGTAATCATACGAGAAAAACATTTGTTCTACAATTTCAAACTTTGTTTTCATTCAAGCAATTATTTCTTTTATGTCTGAAACAGATTCTCATTCTCACCCGCTTTCTGTATAAACAGCCATAGCATTTCTTAAATCTTGCCCGATACCAATATAATCAACTATAAGTCATCCTGGTTTGTCTTTATACACTCTGTTTACTCTTGCAATTGCTTGCATCAGATTGGCTCACTCCATTTTTTTATCAATGTACATAGTGTTTAAACATGGAGCATCAAATCAAGTCAACCACATTGATTGAACAATAACTATTTTTAAATTATCATTTGTGTCTTTCAGTCTCAGAGCGAGTTTTTTTCTTTGATCTTTTGTAGTATGATGAGGTTGAAAACTTTCTGGATCATCACTTGAACTCGTCATAACTATTTTTATGACTCAGTTTTCAAGCTTTTTATCGTGCCAATTTGGACGAAGAGAAATAATTTGTTCATACAAATCAACTGCTATTTGTCTCGTCATACAAACAATCATAGATTTTCATTCAAATGTTTTTTGTCTCTCTTCAAAATGTTCAACTATATCTTTTGCAATATCTTTGAGTCTATCAGGATGTCATACAACAGCATTTATTTGAGCATTTATCTTTTTTGCTTTTTCTATTTGGTCGTCAGTTGCTCAAGAAATTTTTTCTATTTTTGAATCTATTTGATGAGTAACATTTTCATTAAATCTGATTTTTGCAAGTCTTGATTCATAACTTATAGGAACGGTTGCTCCATCTTTTACGGCTTGTGCTATGTCATAAATATCAATATATTCTCAAAAAACTTTTTTTGTATCTCTGTCTTCTTTTTCTATAGGTGTTCAAGTAAAACCTATAAAAGAGGCATTTGGAAGAGCATCTCTTAAATATTTTGCATTTCAATATTTTATATCTACATTTCAAAAATCATCCTCAACTATTTTTCCAGTAAATCCATATTGGCTTCTGTGAGCTTCGTCAGCAATTACTACAATATTTTTTCTATTTGAGAGCATTTCAAATTCATTTTTTCCATCTTCTGGGTAAAATTTTTGAATAGTGGTAAAAACTATTCCTCATCAAGTTACTTTTAATAATTCTTTTAAATGTTCTCTTGACTCTGCTTGAACTGGTTTTTGTCTTAAAAGAGAAATACAATTTCAAAAAGTAGCAAAAAGTTGTTCATCTAAATCATTTCTATCAGTTAAAATAACAATTGTTGGATTTTCCATTTCTGGGCTAACTACAAGTTGTCAGGTATAAAATACCATAGAAAGTGATTTTCAGCTTCATTGAGTATGCCAAACAACTCAAGCTTTTTTGTCTCAAGCATCTCTTGTGGCTCTGATAGTTTCCTCAATAGCTTTTTGAACAGCATAATATTGATGATATGCTGCAATTTTTTTGATTTTTACGATATTTACTAAACCTGTTTTTTCATCTTTTATTTCTTCTGTTTCAAATACGGTATTGTATCTAATAAGTTTTAAAAGAGTTTCTTTTTCTAGCATATATTCAGCTAAAAGTTGGATTTCTGGAAGTTTTCCATTCTCTGACTTATTTGGTGATTTCCAGGCTAAATATCTGGAAAATGGAGCTGAAAGTGAAGCAGTTTTCGCTTCTATTCAATCAGA
Source organism: Patescibacteria group bacterium (assembly GCA_034675265.1). Classification (GTDB taxonomy): domain Bacteria; phylum Patescibacteriota; class Gracilibacteria; order BD1-5; family UBA6164; genus UBA7396. The sequence continues at coordinate 53,704 of JAUCDK010000001.1, read as the reverse complement.
TATTACACAAATAGCATTATAATAAAATATACTTGGAACAGCATTTTTATAGTTTTGTATTTGAGTAAAAGCATTATCTAGAGTTGCATTTTCATCAATTGGATTTTTTAGTTCAATAATTACAAGTGGTAATCCATTTACAAAAATAACTACATCGAGCTTTTTTTCCGCATTATTCTCTTTAATAATAAATTGATTTACTACTATAAAAGAATTATTTTCTATGTTTTGCAAATCAAGGATTTGAACATTTATTCATTTTGAAACTCAGTCTTTGAAATATTCTACATTTACTCCATCCGATAGCATAGTGTGAAATGTCTCATTATTGCTCATGATGTCAGTGGTTCCAAGGTTTTGAATTTGAGAAAAAGCATCACTTAAAACTGAGTCTGGAAGTGATGGGTTTATCTTTTTTAGAGAATTTTTCAGTTCAGTTTCAAGTAAAACATTATCAAATCCAGCTCTCATGGGATTTTGAGAATATGGAGAAATTTCTGGTCAGTAATAATAAGTATATCACTGAGAAGTTAGGATTTGGATGAGAGATTGTTCGATGGAGTTTTCGTTGAGCATGATTATTTGTTACATTTTAGTACTATTTATATATATCTAATTATAGTTTTTCTTGATAAGAATGCAAGGTTTTATTCTCTAACTCAAAGAAAAAACAATCCTTTTAAAAAGAATTGTTTTTACAAAATATTACTATGCGAACATATCCAGTTCTTCATACATATGTTTTCCATCTCCACAAGTGACTCAAAGTTTTTGTAATGGTGGTGTTTGATAGGATAAATTCATTAACTCTCTTCAATTTTCTACTGGATATTTTTCAAAGACACTATCTATTATTTTCATTTCATCACGAGATAAATAGAGACTTTTTACATCTTGAAATCATTTTTCATTTTCCATGGAAAATATTTTTTGATAATCATACATTTTTTTATCAAACGGACCATAACTATATCTCACATAAATATAGTTTGTTAAGAGTTTTCAAAAATTTTTTACAGATTCTAAATCTATAAAATATGCTATTTTAATAAATTGCCATGGATCTGGTGATTTCGAAAGTTTTAAAAGAACATAATTATACATTTCAAAAGTTTTTCTCTCAATATCTGTTGTTTTTAAATAATCAATTGAGATATTTAAGGCATTTGAAAGTCTTTCTAAAATATCGTCTCAAATATTTTCTCCATATGTTCAACTTTCTATTTGAGAAATTTTGTTTTGTACTATTTTTGATTTTTCTCAAAGTTCTGCTTGAGTAAGTCAAAGTTCTTTTCTACGAGCATAAACTTTTTCTCAAAGTATGTGATTTTTTTTGTTTTCTTTTCTATAGTCACTAAATTCTTTAGATTGTACAAGTTTTTGTAAATCTTTTATATTATAGCTCATGATAATTTTCATTATTGTTAAAATACTCTTTTTTTAACTCTAAAGCTTCTTGTATGAAAATTTTAATTTCTTTATCTAATTTTTTCTTTGAAGCTTTGTTATATTCATTTTTACTTTTTTTACCATTTGGTTTTGTGTAAGCATTGAGTATAACTACATATTCATCAGTTAAAAAGTAATGTACTCTAAATAAAATTTCATTTAGTGAGATTCTAAACTCATTAAGTTCTTCGTCTCAAGTTTCAAATAAAGGTTTTGCATTTGGTGGTTCTGGGTGTCAGTTGAAATTATCAACTACATGATAGATGCAATCCATTGTTCTCATTTGTTCGAATTCATAAAAATTTTTAAATATTTTGATAAAGGAATTTTCAAGTAAAGGATCATCATTTATTTTTATTTTTCTTTTCATTTATTCCAAGATTAAAGAGATAATATATCAAAAATGGTATAAAGTCAAATTTATTGTATTGATTTTAGGTAAATATCAAGTTTAATTTAGAGTTTAATGCAAAATGAACAGTATTAAAATTCTAAACTAATTTGTCACTCAGATTGTCTTCTAACTTTCTTAGATGTTATTTTTTGGGTATGTTCAATCACTTTTTCATTAAATTGTCTTACTTCTTTTATATAAATATTTTTATTTAAAAAGAAGCCATTTTTTACAGTTCATTTTAAATTAAATAAAACTGAAATATTATCTCAACTCATAAAAGTAACTTCATGATTTTGTATTTTATTTTTAAATTCTTTATCTTGCATATAAAAACTAACTTCCTCTCATGAATATAAAACTTTATATCCTAATTCTTCAATTTCATCTCAATAATAAGTTCATTTCCAAGGAATTCATTTTCATTCTTTTTTTTGTTTTACAACTAATGCAATTAATTCAATAGTTCATTCCATATTTTCTAAAAATACTTCTTGCTCCTCAGGTATCGGAAAAATCATGTCTCAAAATTTTTCTCTATCAATTTTTTTCCTATATATTGTTTTTTGTTCATCAGTTTTAAGTATAGTTTCTTCATATGAAATGGTTTTATCATTTTGCAAAATTTTATATCTATTATTTTTAATCTTTTTTACTCAATAATCCTCACACAATTTATTTAATTTAGTATAATCAATTTCAATTTTTCAATCGGCTTCTTTAGTAATCATATTTACACATTTTTCAATCATATCAATTTGGTGAGATTCATGAGCATCAATGTAAGTTAAATATGCAATTGCAACTCAAGTAATTGTTAATAGTCATCATCAAATTGCACCAATAATTTTTAATATATCTTTATAAGATCATGGTTCTGATGGAAGAATAAGTATTTCAATCTTTTCATTCGGATATAAAATCTCATTAATTCTATAAAGTAATGAAACCAGTTCATCAGAAGAATGATTACGAGTTAAAGGATAAATAGCATTTTCTGGAACTCAAAAATGTGATTCTATTATTAAGTAAGACATAAATTAAAAATTAATGATTAAAATATTATTATTTCTCAATAGCTTTTTTAATATCTCAAATTATAAATGTTTGTAAAATATCATATTGTTCTAATTTTTCATTACTTACTCATAAATCTTTTCTCATAGCAAAAATTAGATTTTCTGTATAAATCATTATATCTTTTTCATTTCAACTTCCGGCTTCTTTTCTATACAATCAAAAAGTTTTTAAAGTTTCTGGTCAAGCAAATAATAATGTTTTCTTCATAAATTCAACAATTCATGACTCTACATCAATCTTTTTGTTTGTCTTCTTTTGATGTAACATATCAAAAAGCAAACAAATAAAATCTTCATAAGCTTGTCTAAACTTTTTATCATTAAGCATATTTTTATCTTTTTCAAGTTCAAGCTTTGATTTTAATTTTTCTATTTCAATTTCAGCTTTTTTATTTTTGAAAAACTCATAAATTCAAAAAATAAATGGTAAAATAAAGATTATTTTATCCCAATTGTTAATAATTAAATCTTTCATTGTATAAATATTACTCAAATAATTTATCTATTTTATTTTTCATTTCATCATCAAATAAATCTGTTTTATTCTCATATAATTTCAAATAAAATTCTTTTACTGAGTATCAAAAAGCTCATCTTATTTGAGAATTTGTGAAAAGAGCATTATATAAAGATATAATTTCATCATCAGTAATATAATTTATAAATCACATCAATTGTTTAATAATTGAATGAGTATCAGAAAAATTATCTGAGGAAATTAATCAATTTATTAAATCATTAAAATCTCATTTTCTCACGAAATCTATTATTTCTTTTGTAGAGAAATCTACTTCAACACGATAAGTATCTATATCATTAGTAATTATAGTAATAAGCCAATTATCATTTATATTGTATTGTATATCTCAAATAGAATCCACAGTATGAGGTAATATTTCATTTAATTTATCTATAAAATATTTTTCCTTAAAATATCAGGTACTTTTTGATTCAAATTCCTTAAAATCTTCAACAACAATTATATTTTTATGTTTTTCTAAAGCTTCTTTTAATCTTCAATCACATGTACAAACAAATATATATTTATCGGATAAAGTATTTAAATATTCTAAAATAGTAAAATATAAGCATGCATCTTTAAATCATTTATCAGTACCTTTTCAAGCTTCAAAAGGAGGTTCTTTTTTTAAAGCTAATTCTATCATTTCACTTAAAACATTCATATTTGTTAATTCTATCTGCGAAAAAGTTATTGTTTCTGTATCTAATAATTTCTGAATTTTATCATCAATATCAATTGTTTCAGCATTATGTGACAAAATATTACTTAACATATTTTGAAAAAACTTCTCTTTTCCTTCTTGAAAATCTCTTTTATATTTATTCCTAAGCTCTTCTAACACTATAGTTGGAATAATGATTTCAGATGATTTATGGAAACTTTCTAATCAACAAACATTTTTAGCAAAAAAAGTTGTTAATTTACTATTATATAATCTATTAGTATCAAAAATTACTTTTTCTAATCTTCACATAGAATAAACTATTTATTAAAATCTAAACTACTCTCACTTCCCCTTTCATCAACTTCGGCAACAATTCATCACGAGTTTTAGAAAGAGTTTGTATTTCTTCTGAATTATCTCTAATTTTTCAAAAAACAGGTTGAATTAAGTCATCAAATTCCTTCAAAATTTCTTTTGTTGGGATAATCAAAGGAATAGAATTCATATTTGTTTGATTAATTTTTAATTGAACTGCTCAATTAACAAAAGGAAAAATATCAGTATTATCTAATATGATTTTTATTAATTCTGTTGAAAATCAGTTTTTTCATTGTAAAACATGAGCATGGTTATTTACCCAAATTTTTCACCAAACATATTGTGTAAAAGGTTTTCAATTTTCTTTTATTACAGAACCATCTTCTCATAATAAAGTATAAATTCAGTCAAAAATATAACCATTAACAAAATCATTAATTCATGTAGCTCCATAATATGGATAAATTCATTTTTTTCTTTTATCACTTGCTATAGGTATTCTTTTTGAATCATAGTTTTCAATTACTTCCCCCAACTTCCCCACTCTCCACCCTTCAGGCAATTCATCATCAACACTATATTTTCCAAACCATTCCTCAAAAATAGTTTGAGCCATTTTTTCTAAAGTCTCGTTTTGTTCTCTAAGAAGTTCAATTTTATCATCAAAAGATGATAAAATTTTTGCAATTGCTTGTTGTTCTGGAAGTGGTGGAAGGAAAAGTGAAATATTTTTTATTTTTTCTCTAGGCAACTCAGTTTGTCATGTTGATCATTCTGCTAAGCTTTCAATATATTTTTCTCTTGATTTCAACAAATATCAAATGTAAAACTTAGAATTCTTATTATTTACACGAACAATGCTTACATGAGAATCAACTGTAGAAGGAATTATAACTTCTTTTATTTGTCAAACTCTTCATAATGTTCAAACTCATGTAGAACATATTAAAATATCTAAATCTTTCAAAAATTTTTCTTCCATAATTTTTTGAGATGAATCTAAAAATCTTGAATCTTTTTTTAAAATTTTTCAATCTCTTATACATTTTTGATTATATACCAATATTCATTCATTGGAATATTTTGGAGTTACTCATCTACTAATAAACTCACAAACCTCTCCCAAAGTCGTTTCAATCCATCAATCAGGTAATGTAGTATTTGTTGTTGTCATATTAAAAAATTAAATTTACATAAAAAATTATTAAACTTATCATTCAAATAATTAAAGAAATGCTATAAATTCATGTACTTATATTAAGAAAAAATCCTCAAATTTTATATCAAGTTGAAAGTTCCATATCATTTTTATATTTTTCTCTCATTGTATCATATTTTTTCACTTCTTCTTTATCAAATTCTATTTTTTTCACTTTTTGTAAGAAATCTCAAACAGAAGTTAAATAATTTTTAATAACATCAGATTTATATTTTATAAGTTTTATATCATAAACTGCTCATATAGTTGCAACAATAATTGCAAAAAAAATCGTAGTTAAAAAACAAACAATAGTCAATTTTAAAAATATATTTGTATCTTGTTTTAAACTTGGATGAACAACTCAAATAAAAGCCATTAATCATCAAGACAAAACGAGTAAATTATTTCTACTTGTAATTATATTTTGCACTAATAAATCATTTACAAATTTTGTTTGTTCTTTTAATCAAGTGATTTGATTTTCAAACATTTTTTTATTTGCTGGATTTGAGTAGTTTAGTTTTGAGAAAATTTTCCACATTTTAAATTCATTAAATAGTAATTTTTAATACTTTTTGTTAACTTTTGGTATACTTTTTATTTGCATTTTATATGACTTTCTATATAATATAATCACTTAATTTGGCAAGGTACCTCGAGCGATCGAGGTATTTTTGCGTCTAAACTAAGATACTAAAGACTCAATATAATCATGTAATAATTGCTTTTCAACAAGCCTCCAAGCTAAAATAGTTTTATATGTATCATAATGATTTCTATTTTGTAATCATTTTAAAATTGATGGTAAATCTATAGTTTTAATTTTATTATCCAAAACCAAATCAAGCCAATTTTTAAATTCAACCAATTCTTCAATCTCAGCATTTTCTATTTTTTCTAAAAGCTCTGGTGGGATACAAAGTCATCTTTTGGTATTTTTTATTATAGTTTTAATTCAAGTTGCAATTTCATTATCCTTTTTAATATCAATAAATCTACAAATATCAATATTCTGAGTTTTTATAAAATCAATAAGTTCTTTTGCAATATGTCACTTAGTACTTACTACAACAATTTGTTTTTTAAAATCTTCTATTAATTTTTTAATAATATAAAGAAAATCTCAATCACCTGAAAATAAAACCAAAGTTTCCCAATTATTCTTATTTTCAGAAATATCAAATCACATCTCTGTGTCAACATTTCATTTATGGTTTTCTCACTTTTTCTCTAGTTTTTTAAAATAAAAATAAAATTTATCACTATTAAAAGTAGATTGTAGCTTTTTTACCCAAGTAAATTGTTTGATATTTCTTTTATCATATGCTCAATAAAAACAAACTTCTTTAATAGAGTCTTGATCTTTCAGATAAGATAAAAAATTCTCTATATCATATTCCCATCACAAAGTGTATTTTGCATGAAAAATATTTGAAAAATCAATATATATTCAGATATTTTGAGAATTTGTAAATTGAAACATATTTTTTAAGTTATTTATTATTGATTTATTAATTGATTTAATTATCATATAACTACTTTGATGTAGCTCTTTTGTGAGTAGAGCCCCTTGACTTTTCGTTTTAAGGGGATTTTTATATTTTAAACCCTATTTTCTCTAACTGCCTTTTAATTTCTTCATTTAAAATATTTTCTTTTTCAAATTGCTCTTTTAATGTTTCAGTGAGTACTTTCATTTTTTCTTCAAAAGGTATTCCATCATCTACTACATCCTCTATTCAAACATATCTTCCAGGAGTAAGTACGAATGAATGTTTTTCTATTTCTGCAATATTTGCTGATTTACAAAATCATTTTATGTCTTGATAATCTCATCATTTTCTCCAATTATGATAAGTTTCAGAGATTTTTTTGATATCATCTTCACTTAAATCTCTATGAACTCTGTCCTTCATATATCACATATTTGAAGCATCAATAAAAAGAGTTTCTTTATTTCTGAGAGTTCTTCATCTTCTTAAAAACCAAATACATGCAGGAATTCAAGTATTATAAAAAAGTTGTTTTGGAAGTGCCACGATACACTCAACTAAATCATTTTCTATTAAATTTTTTCTAATTTCTCATTCTCAAGAAGTATTTGAAGAAAGTGAACCATTTGCAAGAACTGTTGAAACAATTCCATTTGTTGCTGTGTGATAGAGCATATGTTGTATCCAACCAAAATTTGCATTTCCAGATGGTGGAATCCCATATTTCCATCTTGCATCTTCTTGTAAAACCTCTTGTCACCAATCTGATTGATTAAAAGGAGGATTTGCTAAAATAAAATCAGCTTTTAAATCAGGATGAGCATCTCTTAAAAAAGACCCTTCTGTATTCCAAGCTACAAACTTTGAGTTAATATTTCTAATAGCCAAATTCATTTTTGAAAGTTTCCAAGTTGTTTGATTTGATTCTTGACCATAAATGGTAATGTCTTTTATATTTCCTTGATGTTCTTCAACAAATTTTTCACTCATTACAAACATTCATCCGCTTCAACAAGCAGGATCATAAACTCTTCACTTATAAGGTTCAATCATTTCAACCATTAGTTTAACAATTGCTTTTGGGGTATAAAATTGTCATCATTTTTTTCATTCAGCATTTGCAAATTCTCACAAGAAATATTCATAAACTCTTCAAAGTAAATCTTTTGAGTTTTTATGTGTATGCTTTAAATCAATATTTGAAATTACATCAATAAGTTCTCAAAGTGAAGTTTTATCCAGGTTTGGCTTTCCAAATACTTTTGGAAGTACATTTTTTAATTCTGAATTTTCTTTTTCTATTATCTCCATTGCATCATCAAGTTCTTGACCAATTGTTGGAAGTTTTGCTTTTGCTTGAAGGTTTTGCCATCTGGCAATTTCAGGCACAAAAAAAATATTTTCTGCAATATATTCGTCGCGATCTTCTGGGTCTGAATAACTATCTTGAGATAATTTATCATGTAATTCCATAAAAGAATCAGAAATATACTTTAAGAAAATAAGTCATAATACTACATTTTTGTATTCAGCTGCATCAATGTTTTTACGAAGTTTGTCAGCAGTTTTAAAAAGTTGTTGTTCAAAGTTAGAGTTTTCTATTGGCATATTTGGATTTATTGTAATAATATTTAAGATGATTATATAGATTATGCATAAAAATACAAAATTATTATATACATTTATTTTTAAATTTAAATTAGCTTTTTCAAAAAAAATTATTATAATCAGAAGTGATTGTTAATAATTTTAGAACAGTTTTTCAAAAAATCATACTTTAAAAAGTATTAAATATGGCGAATAAAGTGAAACTTACCTAAATTTTAACAAAAAGAAGGTTAAATAATGCGCTGAAACATTCCATATATAATGCTTTTATTTTTTTGCTTATTTTGCCTTTATCGAGAAATAATATTATAATTTTATTTCTTTTTATATATTAATTTTTTTTATGACAGATATAACTTTTGAATCTTTAGGACTCTCTAAAGAAATTTTAAAATCAATTGAAGAAAAAGGATATAAAAATCCTTCTCCTATCCAAGCTTGAGTAATTCCTCTTGCATTAAATACTGATAAAGATATTGTTGGACAAGCTCAAACAGGATCAGGAAAAACAGCAGCATTTTGACTTCCAATTCTTGATAGAATTGATAAAAATTCTCGTGACCTTCAAGCACTTATCCTTACTCCAACAAGAGAACTTGCTATCCAAGTTGCTGAAGAATTAAAATCATTTTCAACCAACTCAAATGTAAATATTGTTTTACTTTACTGAGGACAACCAATCAGATCAGAAATGTCAACTCTGAGAACTGGACCACAAATTATTGTTGGTACTCCAGGAAGAGTAACAGATCACTTACAAAAAGGAAGAGTAAATCTTGATACTATTAAATATTTCGTTCTTGATGAAGCTGATGAAATGTTAAATGTATGATTTAGAGAAGAAATTGAAGAAATTTTAAAATTTTCTCCAGTAAATAAAAAAGTATTCCTATTCTCTGCTACAATGCCTCCATTTATTGCTGGAATTGTTAAAAATTACATGAGAGATTATGAAACTATTTCTATTAAAAAAGAAGAATTAACAAATTCAAATATTAAACAAGTTCATTACGATGCTCCAAGAGGACATAAATTTGATGTTTTATGTAGAATTTTAGATATTACTCCTGATTTTTATGGAATAATATTTTGTAGAACAAAAGCTGAAACTGATGAAGTAGCTTCAAAATTATCACAAAAAGGATACTTAGCTGAAGCAATTCACGGAGATATTGAACAAGCAATGAGAGAAAAAGTACTTGGAAGATTTAAAAAAAGAGCCGTTTCAATCTTAGTTGCGACTGATGTTGCTGCAAGATGAATCGATGTAAATGATCTTTCACATGTAGTAAACTTTGAACTTCCTGATAATCCGGAAAGCTATACTCATAGAATCTGAAGAACTGGAAGAGCTGGAAAAAATGGTACTGCTATCAGTATTGTTTCAAGTAGTGATTCAAGAAAATTATTCTTCATTGAAAGAACTATTAAAGCAAAAATTACAAAAGAAAAATTACCAAATGGTGAAGAAGTAGTAGAACACAAAAAGAAATGATTATTACATGATGTTGAAACTCTTATTATTACTGATGAAGCAAGAGATTATTTAGCTATTTCTTGAGAATTATTAGAAGGAAAAGAACCAGCACTTGTAATTTCAACTCTCTTAAAAAAATTCTATAAAGATGAATTTAAAGCTGATAGTTATAAAGATTTTTCAGTAAGAGAAAGAAGTTCTGATAGAGGTGAAAGATTTGAGAGATGAGAAAGAAGTGAAAGAAGTTTTGCATCAAGAGATGATGGAATGATTAGACTTTTTGTTGCAAAAGGAAAAATGGATAATATTCAAAATCCTGGAGCATTACTTTCATTTATTGCAAAAGAAAGTAATCTTGGAGATTTAGGAGCTGGAAAAGTAGATATTTTAACAAACTTTTCTTATGTTGATTTACCTGAAGATGTTTGACATGTTGTATTACAAGCATTTAAAGATAAAAATCCTGTAAAACCTCTTGTTGTAAGAGCAAAAGAAAAAACTGATGGTGGAGAAAGAAGAAGCTATTCTGGTTGAGGAGATAGAAGAAGAGATGACAGAAGAAGTTCTGGAGGATATAGAAATAGTGATAGAAGTGGATATAGAGGTGGAAGAAGTGATGATAGAAGAAGTTCTGGAGGAAGAGACTTTAAAAAACCAAGATATTAAAATAAAAGCAATTCAAAATTTGAATTGCTTTTTACCTGTTTATTTTTTAAATATTTTTTATGAAAAAAACAAAAATTATTGCTACTGTTTGACCAGTAACACAAAGTAAAGAACAACTTGAAAAAATGTATCATTCATGAGTAAATATTGTGAGATTTAATTTTTCTCATGCAACTTTTGATGTAGCAAAACCAATTGCTGATACTATAAAAGAACTTAATAAAGAATGAAAAACTCAGTTAAGTCTTTTACTTGATACAAAATGACCAGAAATAAGAACTGGAATTGTAGAAAAAAAGATTGAACTAATTGCTTGAAATAACGTAAAAATCGTAGTTGATGATGCAAAAAGATGAGAAGATGATATTTTTTGTGATTATGAATATTTACTTGAAGATATAAAAGTATGAGAAACTATTATTATTGATTCTGGGCTTTGTAATGTAAGAGTAAAAGAAATTCATAATGATTTTTTAATTTGAGAAGTTTTGAATACTTGTATTATTGGAAGTAAAAGACACATAAATCTTCCTGGTGTAAAATTAAAACTTCCTGGAATTACTGCAAAAGATAAGGAAGATGTACTTTTTGCTATAGAAAATAATTATGATTTTATTGCAATGAGTTTTGTAAGAAATAAAGAAAATATTCAAGAACTCAGAGATTTACTTTCAGAGCACAATGCAAGTCATATAAAAATTATCTCAAAAATTGAAAATCAAGAAGCAATAGAAAATTTAGAAGAAATTGTAAAAAATTCCGACTGAGTAATGGTAGCAAGATGAGATTTATGAATTGAAGTTCCAATTGAAAAATTACCATTTTATCAAAAAGAAATTTCAAAATTGTGTTTACAATATGGAAAATTTTTCATCATTGCCACTCATCTTTTAGAAACGATGATAGAAAATCCTTTTCCCACAAGAGCAGAAGTAAGTGATATATACAATAGTGTTATGGCAAGTGCTGACTGTACAATGCTTTCTGGAGAAACAACAACAGGAAAATATCCAATTGAATCTATTCAGATGATGACAAAAGTCATTATTGAAACTGAAAAATGAGTACAAAATATTCATAGTGAGTTTTCAAATAATGGGCTTAATACTCGCGATATTGAGAAAAAATCACTTATCAAACATGCTATTAGTATTGCTGAAGAACTTGATGCAAAAGCAATTATTATTCTTACAAAAACTGGACTTCTCGCTCGTTTAGCAGCTGCATTTAGACCAAATATAGATGTATATGCTTTTACAAAAACAACGAAAAGTTTAAATTTTATGAATATTCTTTACTGAATCAAACCAAAAATGCTTGAATCTTGGAATGATGATTATATGAATAATGTAGAATGAGCGATAGAAAAGTTGAAAAAAGAAAATAACTTTATGGCTTGAGATAAAGTTATAGCTGTAAGTGATATACAAAAATATGGAAAAGAATTTCCAATTATTGAAATCATTGAAGTTGAATAAAAAAGTTTGTGAAATTCACAAACCTTTTTATTTTGTCATAAAAATATAAATATAAAATATATTTTATATTTGCATTTTAATTTTAAGTATATATACTTTTACTCAGATTTTGCAAAATCATTTTTTGTTTTCTAATACAAATTTAAATGAAGAGGAAATAATTATGTCTATTAAGGAAAGTCAAACCGTAAAAGATTTTCGAGAAGCATATAAAAATGAAGAATATTATCAAGATGATTATAAACTTTCTTCTGAAACAAATGCCTATAAAAATTTAACTTCTCAAGAAAAAGAAGATTTTGAAAGATTTAAGAATTGATTTAATAAATAAAAATGACAGAAAAATTATTTGAAACTTCCTTTAAATGTAAAGCAAAAGGAACTATCGAATCAATAAAAGTTCCTCTATGAAGAGACACTACTTGTTTAAACCTAAGAATTAAATTAAAATGATGAGATTTTGGTTATGTCTTGTATTGAGCTTGAGATAATTCAGTTTGTAATACTCCTTTATTATACAATTTATCTGGAGAAAATATTCCAAAAGTCTGAGATGAGTTTTATGCTATTTGAACCTTTAGTTGAGTTGACATATTAAAAATTTGAGAAGAAGCTTACAATGAAAATATTGAACTTCCTAACTGCTTAAGTGGTTATAATCCTGAAGAAGAAACTAGAGATATTTATGATAATGCAAATAAATGTCAAATTTCTTGAGAAATTTATGATATTACAAAAGATTTATTTGAAGCTTGCCCTTACTATGATTTAAATATGATTATTAAATCTCAAGGGAAGCTCTATACAGTTTTTGGGAAAGAGACTGTTCAAGACCCATTACTTGGATGTTTAGGAATATCAACTAATTTTCCCATATATAAAAATCGTTGAGAAAGCTATTATCCAAAAATTTGAGACAATTTTTCAGCTATTTTAGATATAAACTCAAACTACTCTATACTGAAATATGGAGAGGAGTTTTTAAGTAATGATATTCCTCTTTGTACTGGGAATTTTTTAAGTAATGTAATAGAGGAACCCAAAGAAACTCCTATACAAAAACCTAAAAAAGAGAACTCTCCAGAAATAAAAGAAACTCCACCTCCATCAAAAATAACTCCTCCTGTTATAATTGATGAGAAAGAAGCACAAGAACTATCAAATACTGGAATAGAAAATCTAGAAAACTCTTGAAGTATTCAAGAAAACAGTATAGAAAATAACTCATGAATTTTAACTCAAAGTGAAATAGACGAAAGTATTGAAAATACAAATACAATATCTACTATAGAAACTTGAAATTTCCCCCAAACATCAAGAAAAAAAGAAGATTCAGTTTTTTTCTTTATTTGATGAGCTCTAGTTCTTCTGATTACTATTTGAATATTAATTTTTAAAATTTATAAGAAAAAATCTACTTGAAAATAATTTTTAACATAAATTAATTACTATGGCATTCTCCCCAGATGTGTTACAAGAATATTTTGAGCAAGCTCAAAAATGTAAAATTTCTTGAAAAATTCAAAAAATTCAAAAAAATAGTGAAGATCAATGTTCTACAGATTTGACTCTTTTCATAAAATGAGAAAATAATGAAACTCATTTTATGAATGCAACTCTATCAAATAAAGAATGTATTCTTGATTCTTATTATAAGGTTTTTTATGAAAATACTTTAAAAATATGAGATCAAGTCGAATATATACTTGATAAAAAAAATTATCATTCATTTAATAATACATATGCAATAAACACCGAAAATATTCCCTATTGTACTGAAAATAAAATAGAAATTCCTGAAAATATATTCTCTACGAACTATTACTTTCTATGATTTTTTATATTCATAATTATTATGTGAGCTTTATTTATAAAATTCTATAAAAAGAAATAATTTATTTTTATTTATTCAAAAAAAGTTTGTAATTTTTACAAACTTTTTTTCTTTTCATAAAGCCCCTTTTTTCAAAACTCAAAATCAATTCTCAAAAAGTCAATATATTCTCATTTTACAAACCTAAAACACTATATATAGTATTTTAGGTTTTAGCTAATACTATATATTTTATTTATTTTTTATTTATTATGGCTATTTTTAAGGTAAAAAAGAGAAATGGAAATATTGCCACTTTTGATGGAGAAAAAATCAAAAAAGCAATAAAAAATGCCATAATCACAGCTGGATGAGATGATTTTTCTAAAATTGATTGACTTGTAGAAGAAATCACCAGAGAAATTATTCTCAAATGAGAAAGTATTCCCGATGTTGAAATTATACAAGATATTGTGGAAGAAGTTTTAATTAAACACCAACATAATACCGTTGCAAAAACATATATTCTCTATAGAGAGCAAAGAAGACTTTCCAGAGAAAATAAAAATGTAACCGTAGAAGTAGGAAATACTATGGAAGAATATTTAAGCAAAGCCGACTGGAGAGTCAATGCAAATGCAAATTCCGGGTATAGTTTATGAGGACTCATTCTCAATACTTCTGGAAAAGTAACGGCAAATTATTGGCTTTCACATATATATCCAAAAGAAGTTTGAGATTTGCATAGAAATGCCGATTATCATATACACGATTTAGATATGTTCTCTTGATACTGTGCCGGATGGAGTTTGAGACAATTATTAGAACTTGGATTTAATGGGCTTCCAAATCGTCTTGAATCTTCTCCTCCAAAAAATCTTCAATCAGTCGTAAATCAAATGATAAATTTTCTTGGAACTCTTCAAAATGAATGGGCCGGAGCACAAGCATTTTCAAGCTTTGACACTTATTTAGCTCCTTTTGTTCACAAATACAAAAAAGAGATAGAAAAAGAATTGTGAGAAATAAAAACACATTTTTCATCTTCAGAAGAAAAAGAAAATTATGTGTATAAAAAAACATATAAATATGTCGTGCAACAAATGCAAAATTTTATATTTTGACTCAATGTTCCCTCAAGATGGTGAACTCAAACTCCATTTACCAACATCACTTTAGATCTCAATTGTCCAGAAGATTTAAAAGATAAAGCATTATTTTTAGGGGGAGTTGATGCTGGATATTATGAAAAAAAATTCTGAGAACTTCAAGCTGAAATGGACCTCATCAATAAAGCTTTAGTAGAAGTATATGTTGCTGGAGATGCCAAAGGAAATGTATTTACCTTTCCAATTCCAACCTATAATATTACCGAAGATTTTGATTGGAATAATCCAATTGTTGATGGAATTTTTGAAATGACCGCAAAATATGGACTTCCCTATTTTCAAAATTTTGTTGGAAGTCAATATAAAAAAATAAAAAATCCTGATGGAAGTATTTCCAAAGTTCCAAATACGGAAGCCTATACTCCGTGAGCAGTAAGAAGCATGTGTTGCAGATTACAACTGGATTTAAAAGAATTACTCAAGAGAGGAAATGGACTCTTTGGAAGTGCTGAAATGACTGGAAGTATTGGAGTAGTTACCTTAAATATGGCTCGTATTTGATATAATTTTGCGGGAGACAAAGAATGATTCAAAAAAAGAACTCTTCATTTGATGCACCAAGCAAAAACTTCTTTGGAACTCAAAAGAAAAGAGCTCAGTAAATGGCTTGATGCTTGACTCTATCCGTATACAAAAAGATATTTACATAGTTTTAGAAATCATTTTTCTACTATTTGAGTCAATGGAATGAATGAAGCAATTCTCAATTTTACTGGATGAAAAGAAGATATTACGAGTGAATTTTGAAAAAATTTTTCTATAGAAATTCTTGAATATATCAGAGATGAACTCAAAAAATTTCAAGAAGAAACAGGAAATCTTTATAATTTAGAGGCAACTCCTGCTGAATGAACGACCTATAGATTTGCCAAAGAAGACCAAAAACAACTTCCAAATATTATTCAAGCTGGAACGTGGGAAGCTCCGTATTATACCAATTCATCACAATTACCAGTATGATTTACTGATGATGCTTTTGAAGCTTTAGAATACCAAAATGAACTTCAATGCAAATATACTGGAGGAACGGTTTTACATCTCTATCTTGGTGAAAGAGTGAGTGATGGTGAAGCTTGTAAATCCTTGGTAAAAAAAGTTTTAGAAAATTATCAGCTCCCTTATATCACAATCACTCCAACTTTTTCTATTTGCCCCAAACATGGTTATATTACTGGAGAGCATGATTATTGTCCGAAATGTGATGAGGAAATTTGATATGTTTGAGAAAAGTTTGATACAGAAGTGAGGAAAATTTATACGGCGAAGTGAATGAAAATTTAATAATTATTTTTTATGAAACGAGGACTGTTCAAAGACGAAGTCAAGTTCCGCAGTGAGTAAAAATAATTATTAAACAAATATCTAAATAATTTTAATTTTTAATAATTTATATATGAAAACAACAAATCTCCAAAGAACAAAATGTGAAATCTATACCAGAGTAATGTGATATTTCAGACCAGTCAGCCACTTTAATATCTGAAAAAAATCAGAATTTTACTCAAGAGAATATTTCAAAGAAAACATATCTGCCAATTCTCAATTTATCCAAGATTATAAATAATTCTTCCTTATGCTCATATCTTGAATCCAAAAAACAACCTTACTTGATTACCCAGGTAAGGTTGCTACTTTACTATTTACAGCCTGATGCAATTTAAGATGTAAATATTGCCACAATTCAGAATTTGTTTTACCAGAAAAAATAAAATTTATACAAGATTTTATTCCAGAAGAAATATTTTTTAATTTCTTAAAAACAAAAATCTGACTCTTAGATGGAGTTGTGATTTGCTGAGGAGAACCAACTCTCCAAAAAAATCTAAAAGAATTTTGCAAAAAAATAAAAAATATGTGATTTCTTGTAAAACTTGATACGAATGGACAAAATCCAAAAATTCTCCAAGAATTACTCAGTGAAAAACTTCTTGATTATATCGCAATGGATATCAAATGAGATTATGAAAATTTGGAAGATTTAATTTGAAAATATGACAAACAAAAGTACCTAGAAAGCATTGAAATCATAAAAAATTCCTCTATTGATTACGAATTTCGAACTACCCTTATAAAAAATTATCACAAACAAGAAAATTTTGAAAAAGTAGTTTTACAAATCGTAGGAGCAAAAAAATATTTCCTACAAAATTATAGACCTGGAAATACCCTAGAAAAAGAATTTTACTGAGAAAGTTTCACTTCAAATGAACTCCTTGACTTTAAAAATATCGCAGTAAAATACATAAAAGACACAAAAATTAGAATATAATCATCAAATATGAATAATAAAGATTTAATAGAATTAACAGAGTTTATTATACAAAAATACCATAATCCTCTCAGAGAAAATCTTCCAAAAATTCATCTCCTTTTCAATAAAATAGTAGATGTACATTGAGATATTCATCCAGAATTTGCAAAAATGAAAGATATCTTTATACTTTTTCAAAATGAAATGCTGAAACATTTAGACAAAGAAGAAAAAATACTTTTTCCAATGATGCAAGCACTTCAAAAGGCAGTCAATGAAAAGAAAAATATTTGAACATTTCATTGTGGAAGTATCAAAAATCCGATTACTCAAATGGAAAAAGAACATAAAAATTTTGATTTCTATTTGGTGCAAATAAAAGAATTATCAAATAATTTTTTTATTCCAGAAAATGCTTGTAATGCCTATACAACCACCTATACTATGCTGAAAAATCTTTATGATGAAACTTTAGAACATGCTCATTTTGAAGATAATACTTTGCACAAATTAGCTTTAGAATATGAAAAAATTACATTTTAACTACTAATTAACATCTCATTATGTACTGTACTCACTGCTGAAATACTGACACAAAAGTTCTTGATTCTAGAGTCACTGAAGATGGAAAATCTATCAAAAGAAGAAGAGAATGTTTAAACTGTGGAAACAGATTTAATACTTTTGAAAAATATGAAAAAGTCTCTTTAATGGTGGAAAAAACTCTTGGAAAAATGGAAGAATACAACGAAGAAAAACTTTATGGAAGTGTATTAAAAGCGTTCAATAAAAGATGAGTAAGTATTAAAATTATTGATAATGTGATGTTTCAAATAGAACAAAAACTTCTCAATAAAAGAAAAATTACTTCTCGTGATATTTGAGCTTTTGTACTTGAAGAATTAAAAAAAGTAGATGAAGTAGCTTATATAAGGTATGCTTCTGTATATCATAATTTTTGAGATGCTAGTGATTATATTGAGTTTATTCAAAAGGAATTTGGAAAATAATCAGAAAAATTTCTTCTATAAAATAGGAAAAGAGTAAAAACTCTTTTTTTTTGCAAAAAAAGAAAAAGTACTCTATAATTGCACTGCCAAATTGATTATATTTTTTAAGACTCTCTTAATTTAAGAGTAAGATGGAGTAATTATCCATTATTTACTCCATTTCTTAAATTAAGAATAAAGTATATAATCAGTTTGGCTACTTCAGGATAATTACTTTATTTTTTTATTTCAAAAATATGCAAACAGTACATAAAAATAATTATTTTTTCTTGAAAAAAAATTGATTTACATTGGTAGAACTGATCATAGTAATCACTATTCTTGCTATCTTAGCAAGCATTGCTTTCATTTCATTTAAAAACTATTCTAAAAATGCCAGAGATGGAAACAGACTTTCAACCGTAAAAAATATAGATACTGAATTACAAATCTATAAAACAAAAACTTGAAATTATCCTCTTCCAGAAGATTACATAGAAATAATATCAAGCGGAAGTGTTATATGATACCAATGATTTTTTGGAAATGAGGCAGCAAACTGAATCAACATAAATAAATTACCCATTGATCCTCTGGACGAATTCAGATTTACCTACAGTGTCAATAAAGCAAGAACTCTGTATCAAGGAATTACTTATTTAGAAGTTTCTGAGGAATTCTCATTTGTACTAAAAACATATGCAGAAAACTCTCAATATGAAAATAGAATTCCTAAAACATTTGGAAATGAATTATGAGTACTGTTATGAAATTCTTGAGCAAATATAAATAGACCTTTGCAAGAGTTAAAAAGCGAAAGTTTTACAGGAATAGATATAAAAAATTCTGAAAGCATCATAAATGATTTTTGAGAACTCAAAGTAATATTTAACAATAATATTGATGAAAATATCACCTCAACTTGAGCAGATTTATGAAAACTTGAAAATATGTACCAATGAATTTTTGAATACATATTTACAGAAAATTGTCCAATTTGATGGACAAATAATTGAGAAGTGAGTATTCTAGCATGAGGAAGACCGGGAACTATCACCCCAACTCTACATATTTGCAAACATCAAACAGAAGTCCCTCCTCCATGAACAAAAATAATTATGCCCATTTGTCCAACTTGATGGAATAATAATTGAGGAGTTAATATTTCAGCTGCAGGAAGACCTGCAACACTGAACACAACTCTGAATATTTGTGAAAAACAAATAGAAACAATCCCAGCATGAACAAAAATAATCATGACAGGTTGCCCAATTTGATGGAGTAATAATTGAAAAGTTAATATTTCAGCTGCAGGAAGACCTGCAACACTGAATACAACTCTGGATATTTGTCAAAAAAAATAAACTTCCCAAAAGGAAGTTTATTTTTTAAAAGAAAAAATTATCTGAAATTTCTTTCTCTTTTTTCTTGTGGTCTTGCTTCATTAACGAATAATGGTCTTCCATCAATTTGGAATCCATTTAATTCACCTTGAGCTTTACCAGCATCTTCTTCATTTACATAAGAAACGAATCCGAAACCTTTTGATCTTCCGTTTTCATCTTTAATAAGAACTACTTCTTCTAATTCTCCGTATTCTCCGAAAATATTTTCTAAATCTTCTTTTGAAGCTGACCAGTTGATATTACCAACAAATAATTTTTTTGCCATAGCATAAAATAAAAAAAATAAAACACTTGTAAACCAAAGTGTTTTTTAAAAAGTTCTAAAAATAAAATTACCCAATTGAAAGAAAAAACTTTAAATGAAAATTTATAGAGTAGAGTTTTAAAAACCTGAAGCTTACAAATACATTGTATATTATTTTTTAAAAAATGCAAAAAGAAAAAAATAATGCCTTTTACAGCAATATTTTCTCTTTGTATTTATCAAATGCTTCTTGAGCTTGTTGTGGTGAAATATATATATTTTGTTCTCAAAAATCCCCATGTTTTCCATCTTTTATTCCAGGTTTATGAAAATCACTCCCAAAAGTCAGATATAAATCATATGTATCTTTTGCTTCCAAAATTGCATGTACCCAATCTTTCGTCATACAAGCATTTATTTCCAAAGCATTCACTCATCCATGTTCAATATAATATGGCAATGCTTGTTTAAATCACTCTATTCCCTCTCTACGAAATGTCACATTTGCATGTGGAATAGATAAAATTCCATCACTTTTATCCACAAAATCCTTACATAATTCAATACTTGTTTCATATTGAGGAACTTGAACAGCAAAATTTTCAAATTCGTCTCATCATCTTTTTAAAAACTTAAGATAAAATGCTTCGTGTGAAATCTCATTTCCAGCATTTAATTCTCTAGCTCTTTGTCTATTTTTTTCAGATAAAAATACAAAATGTGTAATATCAAATTTATTCAATGTATTTCTTTTTCTACCTAAAGTTTCAAAATAAGCGTAAAACTGATGTGAGTCAATTTCAAATCCCCAGCTTTTAAATCTCCAAACTTGTAAATGAACCAATTTTTCTTTTGATTGTACAACATTTTCTAAAATTTTTGAAATATCTTTTGCAATTTTTTTAGCGTAAAAAGTAAGATGTAAACTTTTATCATGTTCTTTATTATATGCAGAAATTTCTACTGATTGACAACTTTCAATTCAGAATTTTTTTGCTTCTTCTCTAAAATCATATGAAATAATATCATGATCTGTTAAAGCAATAAAATCCAGTTGTTGATTTTGAGCTCTCTGTAATAATTGTTCTTGTGTTAAAAATCAATCCGAAGCAATTGAGTGAAAATGCATATCGAGTTTCATAATTTCATAGATAAGAAATAAAATCTAGTTGTATCATAACGATTTTTATTTTTTTGCATAAATTTTTAAATATTATTTTAAAAATAAATACATATATTTTTTTATCTTCTCTTTACAAAAAGAAAAATTAAGTAAAATAAAAGTGTAATATTTTTTTACACTTTTATCTATGAATGAATTTATACTTCAAAAACTCTGACTTTCTCATACAGAATCAAATATTTATTTATTTCTCATACAGAATCAAAATCAAACCATTACAGAAATTTCAAAGTGAACCAAAATAAATAGACCAAAACTCTATAAAATACTTCCAAATATGGTAGAAACCGGACTTATAGCAAATATTATGAATGGAAAAAGGATTCATTATTCAGCTGAAAATCCAAAAATACTTTCTCAATATTTAGAAAATATTAAAAATGAATATGATTTATACATTCCTGAAATAGAAAAATTATATCAAAATCAATTTTCAAAACCTATTTTTAAGCATCTCAAATGAGTTTCTGGAGTATGAAATATTTTTCTTGATATAGCTCATACATTAAAGGCAGGTGAAATTTTTTATAGATATTCTTCTCGAAATGAAAGTGCATTGAGTTTATTTCCTAAAAAAATGTATCAAGAATACAAAAAGATTCGTGATACAAAAAAATTAGAAAGATATGTTATTACCAACGAATTTTTAAATGATAGAAAACCGAAAAAACTTGAAAAAGATGTCGTTATCATTCCTCCAAAATATGATATTTTTGAAGATAATATTACCAAAATTATCTATGGAAATAAAGTTGCTATTATTGATTATAATTCTTTAGAAAGTTTTATTATAGAAAGTCCTATATTTGCAAATTTTGAGAAAAAAATATTTCTACTTTTATTTAAATTTTTAAAAAAGTAAAAGACTAAATCCTTTGGATTTAGTCTTTTTATTATTCTTCTTCAATAGAAGAAATTTCAGTGATAGGAGTATCTTCTCATTCACTAGATTTCATCAAACTTGCTCTTACAATTTCATCATCTTCTCATCTAATTTTTGTTAAAATCACTCATTGAGTTACTCTTGAAGTCACTCTAATTCCTTTTAATGGAAGTCTAATAGTTTGACCTCATTTACTCATAAGAAGTAAATCAGTATCATCTCTATCTTCATCTTTTAACATCATAGCACCAATAACTTTTCCAGTTTTTGGTGTAATTGCCATAGCTTTTACTCAACTTCATCCTCTATTTTGATCTCTGTATTCTGAAATTTCAGAAATTTTTCACATACCATTTTGAGTAACGATTAACACATATTTTTCATCTTTTGAAACTATAGTTACCTCTACTACTTCATCAGTATCTTTTAATTTAATTCATCTTACTCAAGATGCAGCTCTTCCCATTGGTCTTACATCATCCTCACTAAATTGAATCGCTTTTCATTCTTTAGTAGCAATGAAAATATTATCATCTCATGAAGTTGTTTTTACCCAAGCTAAACTATCTTCATCCTTTATTTTCAATACAATAAGTCCACTTGATCTAATTTTTTTCACTTCTTCCATAAGAAGTTTTTTAGAAGTTCCTTTTGAAGTTACAAAGAATAGATATTTATTTTTTTCTTCTGTAATATCAAGCACTGATGAAATTTCTTCATTTTTATCAAGTGATAAAAGATTGATAATTGGTTGTCATTTTGCAGTTCTTGTAGCTTCTGGTATTTCATATGCTGGAAGTGTAAATACTCTTCATCTTGAAGTAAAGAATAATAAATCATTATGATTTTTTGTTGAAAGAATCAATTTGATTTCATCTTCTTCTTTGGTTGCAGTAGTCACACCAACTCATCCTCTTCTTTGAGTTCTAAATGAACTTGAAAGTATTCTCTTAATATAGCTATTTTTTGAAATAGTAATAACCACTTCTTCATTTGCAATAGTATCTTTTGGATTGAATTCTCCAATTTTTGCATTATTAATTTGAGTTCTTCTTTTATCTCCAAATATTTCTTTAATTTGCTCTGTTTCTTCAATAACAATAGTAGTAATTCTTTCTGGTTTTTCTAAAATATCTTTACAATCAGCAATAAATGCTAATTTTTCAAGAAGTTCATTTTCAATTTTTTCTTTTTCTAATCCTTGAAGTCTTCTTAATTTCATTTCAACGATTGCTTCAGCTTGAATTTGAGAAAGTCAAAATGCTTTCATAAGTTGAATTTCTGCATCATTATAACTTGATCTAATAACTTTAATTACTTCATCAATGTTATCTAATGCTATTTTTAATCATTCTAAAATATGTGCTCTTGCTTCTGCAATTTTTAATTCATAAATAGTTCTATTAGTAACTACTTCTTTTCTATGATTAATAAATTCAACAAGAATTTCTTTTAAATTATGAAGTTTTGGTTGTTTTCCTTTATCTCAAAGAGCAATCATATTGTACCCAAAACTTGTTTGAAGTGGTGTAAGTTTATAAAGTTGATTTAAGATTTTTTTAGGAAATGCATCTTTTTTAAGTTCTACAACAACTCTTACTCAATCTTTATTTGATTCGTCTCTTAAATCTGAAATTCAAACAATTTTTTTCTCTTTTACAAGTTCTGCAATTTTTTCCACAAAACTCGCTTTATTCAGTCCATAAGGAATTTCAGAAATATTTATATATTTTCTTCCTTTTAGAGTTTCTTCAATAGAAGCAACTCATCTCATAACCACACTTCATCTTCCTGTTGAATATGCTGTTAAAAGTGCTTCTCTATCATATACGATTCATCCAGTTGGAAAATCTGGACCTTTTACAAATTGCATTAAATCTTCCACTGTTACTTCTTCTTCATTTGGAACTTTCAGTAAATAGTTGATTGCATCACATAATTCTCATAGATTATGACTTGGAATATTTGTCGCCATTCAAACGGCAATTCACATCACTCAGTTCATAAGTAAATTTGGAATTCTGTTTGGTAAAACTGATGGTTCTTGTTTGGTGGTATCGAAGTTATCTCTAAAAAGTACAGTTTCTTTTTCTATATCAGAAAGCATATATTCAGCAAGTTTTGTCATTTTTGCTTCTGTATATCTATATGCAGCTGCTCCATCTCAGTCCATAGAACCAAAGTTTCATTGCCCATGAACTAAAGGATATCTCAAAGAAAAGTCTTGTGCCATACGAACCATAGCTTCATAAACTGAACTATCTCAATGTGGATGATAGTTTCAAAGTACATGTCAAACTACTGTTGCTGATTTTCTAAATTTTGCTGAAGCTCTTAGTCCTTGTTCATGCATAGAATATAAAATTCTTCTATGAACTGGTTTTAAACCATCTCTTACATCAGGTAGCGCACGAGATACGATAACACTCATCGCATAATCAAGATAACATGCTTCCATTTCATCACTGATGTTTCTATTTGAATCTCATTCATAAACAAGTCCTGTTGGAACTGTTAAAGTAGTTTGATCCCCAGATGAGTTATTTTCATCATTTGATGTTTCGTTTTCTGCTCATTCTAGTTCTTCAGATTCTAAATTTTCATTTTCTGACATAAAGAAATTTTTAAGAGATAAATTATGGTTTTAATATACTTATTTTCTATTTTTTTGCAAAAGAAAAATAGATGGTTTTATTGAATTTTAAGAGGAAATTATAAGAAAAATAAAAACTTACTCTAAAATAGAGTAAGTTTTTTAGTATTTTTATAAAAATGGCTTATTATTGCAAAGTTTCAATATTAAGTTTTTCTGTAGTCATCCACTCAATTTCTGATTCATTAAAATCATATTTTTCAAATAAGATTTGTTCAATATAATCTCATTTTTCATGATGAATAAAATAGATTTTACCATTAGTAAAATTAAGCACAGTAGTAATCATAAAAAATAATTAAGTAATAAAATTATTATAATTTTTCAGAAAATACGAGCTAGTTATTATTCTTTTCTATAAAAGTGTATAATTTTTCTGTTAGTTCTTGCGCCTTAGATGATAAATCTGAATAATTCTCCATAAAACAAATTAATCTTTCAGCAATCTCATCTTTTTTTCAAATGATTGAAATATCGTTTCCATTTATAAAATTATCACTTGTTTTACCAGGAATTAACTCGATAAAAGTCTTTTTTATTAGAGTTCAAATATTCTTTTTATAAATATTCTTTTCGAAAGTAGATTTACTCCAACATCATAAAGTTTTCTTTTGCCAATTTTTTCACTTATGTGTATCAAAGTACTTTTCATAAATATCATAAGTAATTAAGTTTTCAATTTCTGGAAAATTAAAATAGATATTATCACTTCAAATTAAGCTTTTTAATTCGTTTAATCTATCAAATTTTTTTCAACTAGTTTTTAAATCATTATCAGCCACTATAAAATTATTTTTATTAATTGCATCTACTTTTATTGTATCTTCGTCATTAAATTCTCAAAAATTAAAATGTGTTATATTTCAACCAGCATATTCAATAATGGAAAAATGTTTATCTTCTTCAAATTTTTTCTTTCAATCTTGATTTTGATATAATTCTAAAAATTTCTTTATATAAATTCTATCACTTACTCATTCAACCCAGATAATACAATTTGATAAAAATATAGATGAGTTTTTTACTCAAAGTAAATCTAATATTTCTTTATTTTGTGAAATATTTGTAATATACTTTTCTTTTTCAATATCAGTTTCTTTAAATTGATACACACTTATTTTTTCATTTATTTCTTTATCCAAAGCAATGTCTAAAAAATGATTTGAATGAGTAGTAAAATATATTTGATGTTCTTTTCATTCATTTTGTATTCATTTTGCGAAAGTATTAAGTAAAATTCTTTGCATTCAAGGATGAATTCATATTTCAGGTTCTTCTATAAATAAAAGTAAATTCTCATCTTTATATTTAAATAATGGAAATGTATTAATTATTATACTTTGAATTCAATCTCATAAATCATAAATTGGTAAATCTGAATTGCCTCAAATCTTTACATCCAAAACATCACTTTCTATATTAGGAGTGAGAGTAATTTGTTTATCTTGGAAAAAATTCTTTGATAAAAATTTTTCAAATTCTCTTATGTTTTCTCTTTTTTCATGTGTTCACAAAAGCATCTTTTTTATATCTTCGTATAATGAAAGTCATGTAAAAATTTCAAAACCAATATTTTTACTATTATTATCATCTAATTCCAAAGAAAGTTGATCTTTATTTTTAGTAGTCAAAAAATAATCGTAATAAGTTCTTTCTTTATATAAATCTTTTTTAAATTCATTTGGAATAGGATTTTTTAATCAACGAAGCATTGGAATATAAACTTTTTTATATTCTCAAAAATTAATTTTTTCTTTTTCAAAATTAAATTCAGAAACCTTACTATTATATTTTTCTTCAATATCTTTATTTACTTGTCAAATAGTTAAATTTCAAATTCTTGAATCTGAAATATTTTTTCAAACATTTATTTTTTCTAAAATATTATGTATTTTACTATAAATATGTTTTCACTCACTAAAATAATCTTCCTCTCATAATACTTTAAGTTCCTCTCAATATGGAAAATTCCTTCAGAATCACATATTCTTACACCAATCCGATATTTCTTTTCATGTTGTTAATAAAAAATCTTTAGTTTTTTTAAATTCATTAGTTTTAAAAAATATTTCTTTTGAAAAAATACTTCTCATAAACCTACTTTTTCAAGAATTATTTTGTCATACAAAAATATTAATTTTATTGAGTCAATTAATTTCAGTTTCTAAACTTCAAGTTTTAAACTTATAATTTGTATCATTTATTTTTATTGCTGTGAACATACTTTTATATTACTTTATAAAATTCTATATCTCCCTTTTTCCAAAAACTCCAAATATCCTTTATCTCTTAAAAATTGAAGTTGTTGCCTAATTTTAGCTTTAATATTATTATTTTCTGGATGAAGAAACTTTAAATCATTTTCAAAAGCATAAACCTTTTCAAGCTTAAACTCTTTTTCATCAAATGAATCAATAATATTTATAATATCTAAAATCCAGCCTTTGGATTTTGTTTGTTTTACTTCTTTAAAAAAATGGATTTTTTCCCACTTTTCGAGTACCTCATTTTTTTCTTTTATATTTCAGTCTTGAATATAAAAAATTTTCGCTACTTCTGGAATTTTTGAAAATAATATATTTGCCCCCGTCCATCATACTCTTCTTGCTGTTTCTAAAAGTGGTTTTCTTTTCTCAATAATTTCAGGTACAAAAAAATACTTTGGAACGACAAAAAAGTTATTCACTTTATAATTTTTTTCTAAATAATGAAGAAAGAAAAAATGAGGTTTTGTATTTGAATTTAGCCTTTCCACTAAAGTAAAATACTCTGATGAAATAACTTTATTTTTAAATTCTGATTTTGAAGCTTTTTGCTCAAAATTTTCCTGACATTTTTCACACAAAAAATCAGAGACTTTTTTATTATTCTCAAGATTTTTTATGACATTCCCACAATTTGGACAAAATATATTTTTTTCAGTCCAAATTTCTGACATTACTCTTATTTTTTGAGAATTACTTTTATAATTTACAATAAGATTTGAATCTAAATATGACATCTATACTAAAATAATTATCAAAATATTTTAAAATTACACATAATATATACTCAAAAAACCTAAAAGTCAAAACAAAAAAGAAGTCTCTAACTTCTTTGACCTCTTTCATTACTTTCCAATATAGAAAAAACTTCTTGTCTAAATGAATCCAACATATCTCCGATAGCATTTAATTTAAAATGTTCGTCAAAATCTCTATTTTGTGCACCTTCAATATAATCAAGAGTTCCACTTATAGTAAATGCCTCTGAGACCATTCTTTCATAAGTAACGACAAGTTCATTATCTAAATCTCTATTACATACATATCTTTTTCTTAAAGAGAGATAATCTTGCTTTCATAAAGTCATAATTTGTTCTATTATACCAATAATTTTATCTCTAAATCTTAAATCTACTTCTATTAATAAATCTCCTTCAATTTCCTCTAATTTTAATGGTAAAACCATGACATTATCTCCATATACCCCTTGATCTATGTCAATAAGACTTACATCATCATTATTATTTCCATGAGCTTTAAATCTTCATTCTCACAAAACATTCCCCATATTGATTCATTATGTATTAAAAATTTTTTCAGTAAACTATACCAAAAGTTAAAAATAAGAATGAATTATAAAAATAATACAACAATTGTCAAAATAAAAAACCTTTGATTTTTCTACAAATAAAATTATAGTAAAAAAAATATTTTCTAATCTAAAAATTATGAAAGCTATAATACTCGCAGCCTGAGAATGAACTCGTTTAAGACCTTTCACAAATACCATCCCAAAACCAATGATAAAAATTTTTGGAAAACCTATTTTAGAACATAATATTGAATCATTCTATCAATCAGTTGATGAAATAATTATTGTAGTAAAATATAAACAAGAAATCATTAAAGATTATTTTAAAAATGATTATAAAGGTATAAAAATCACTTATATTGAACAAAGTGATGAAAAATGAACCTGAGCTGCTATTAGATGAATATCTCTTCCAAAAACAGATATTTTACTGCTAAATGGAGATTCTATTTTTGAACAAAAAGATTTTGATAAAATTATTTCATTTCCATGATATGGTGCTTTAGTAAAAAAAGTTGAAGATCCAAGTAAATATTGAATTTTTAAACAAAATGAAAATGGACTTGCATTAGAAGTAATAGAAAAACCAGAAACCTTTGTATGAGATCTTGCAAATTTATGAGTATATAAATTTGATGAAAAAATCATTGAAATTTCAAAAAATATCCCACTTTCAAAAAGATGAGAATATGAAATTACAGATAGTATTAATGCTTTTATAAAAGAAAAAGAGTTCCAACTCTTCCCTATTGATGGTAATTTTATTGATATCGGATATCCTTGGGATATTTTACAAGCAAATGCTCACTTTTTAGAAAACCTTACAAAAACTTCTGTTTCAGGAGAAATTGAAGAATGAGTTACTATAAAATGAAAAGTAATTTTAGAAGAATGAGCTATTTTAAAAGCTGGAACATATATTGAATGAAATGTTTATATTGGAAAAAATACTTCTATTTGACCAAATGCATATCTGAGAGGTTCAACAGTAATTTGAGAAAATTGTCATATTTGAGCTTCAGTTGAAATAAAAAATTCTTCTCTCTGAGATAATACAAATGTAGCTCATTTAAGCTATATTTGAGACAGTATTTTAGGAAATAATATCAATATTGGAGGAGGAATGATAACAGCAAATCTCAGACACGATAAATGAGATATAAAAGTAATGGTAAAATGAGAACTGATAAATTCGCATCGTCATAAACTTTGAGTAATTATCTGAGACAACTCAAAAACAGGAATAAAAACAATGACCTATCCAGGAAGAATTATAGATTCAAATAGTTTCACAACTCCCTGAGAAATAGTAAAATAAAAGCATCTTTTAGGATGCTTTTTAAAAACTTTTGACAAATAAAATAAATTGAATATTACTTAATTAATCAAGTATTATTCAATTTATTTATTAACTTATATTATTATGTGAAATAACAAACTCGATTTTATCCTTCATATTTCAAAACTAAATATGATTCTAAGCAAATATTTTGACTCTTCCCTATGACTTCTCTGACTCAATGAGTTTATAGTCCTCTATCATTTGCATAATGCACCTGAACAAACGCTTCGTAGAATAGATTTAGCAGAAAAGGTTGGACTTACAGCTTCAGGAATTACCAGACTCTTACTACCTATGGAAAAAATAGGTTTGGTAGAGAAAAAAGTAAATCCAAATGATGCAAGAGTAAGCTTAGTGAGCATTGCATCTGGAGGAAAAAAACAATTAGATGATGCTCTTATTAGAATGCAAGAACAACTCGATGATAAAATAACACAAAAACAAACAAAAGAATTAGAAAATACTACACAATTACTCAAAGAAATTGGTACACAATTTTTATGGAAATAATACTTGATACAGAAAAAAGCATCTTAAAAGATGCTTTTTTTATTTTAAAATGGAGCCATTAACGGGAATTGAACCCGTGACCTCTCCCTTACCATGGGAACGCTCTACCAACTGAGCTATAATGGCAATGGCCCCATTATATAGAAACATAAAAAAAATCAACTTTTTTCAAAGTTGATTTCCTTATTATTTTACAGAAACGTAAATATCTCTATAAACTCTTCCATCGTATCTTACTTTTCTTTTTTCAGTAAATGAAACTACACCATCTTGATTAGCGTATAAAGTAAAATCTTTTCCTTGTGAAACACCTTCACCTGGCCAGAATTTATTTCCTTTTTGTCTTATTATAATGTTTCCAGTTCTTGCTTCAAGTCCTCCAAAAATTTTTACTCAGAGTCTTTTGGCATTGGAATCACGACCATTATTAGTTGATCATTGAGCTTTCTTGTGAGCCATATTTTTTTCTTATGAATTAAAATTAAAAAAGTTATATTATCTTGAAGCAAATCTAGCAAATGCTTTATTAGCTTCTGCCATTTTGTATACTTCTAATTTCTTTTTAACAGCATTTCCTGTTTCATTAGCAGCATCAATAAGTTCAACTGATAAAGCTTTTGAGAAATTAACTCATTTTTTACTTCTAGCAGAATCTAAAATCCATCTAGCAGCTAAAAATAATTGTCTTTTTGATTTTACTTCTTGTGGTACTTGGTATATAGAACCTCATACTCTTTTTGGTCTCACCTCAATTTTTGGCATTACATTTTCTAATGCTTTGAAAAATATTTCTTCTGGTTTTTTTTGACCTTTTGCTTTGATTTCTTCAAAAGTATCATTTAAAAGTTTAATTGCTAAACTTTTTTTACCTTCTTTCATCACATAGTTAACAAATTTATCAACTAATGGATCTTTTCCTAATATAATACTCATAATTTTTTATAAATAATAAAGTAAACTTTCACCTGAAAATATATCAGATTACTCTTTATATAAATTTAGAACTGGAGTTTTAGATTTTTAGAAACAAAAGAATTTTTTCTAAAGTTTCTAAAAACCTAAAACCCTAACATTCTTTTTATTTTTTTGGTCTTTTAGCACCATATAAACTTCTAGATTGTTTTCTATTTTTTACTCATTCAGTATCAAGAACTCATCTTACGATATGGTATCTTACTCATGGAAGATCTTTAACTCTTCAACCTCTAATAGCAACTACAGAGTGTTCTTGAAGATTGTGTCCTTCTCAACCAATATAAGCATTTACTTCATACCCATTTGTTAATCTAACTTTTGCTACTTTTCTAAGAGCTGAGTTAGGTTTTTTTGGAGTCATTGTAGTAACTTTTGTACAAACTCATCTTTTTTGAGGAGCTCATTTTGGTAATTGAGTTTGTTTATTACCTTTAATTGAGTTTCTAATAACTTGTAAAGCAGGAGATTTAGATTTTTTGATCTTATCTTTTCTACTTTTCTTTACTAATTGATTTATAGTAGTCATTTTTAGTAATTTATAAATTTAAAACGACAAAATTCTATTAAAAAATAAACATTTGTCAAATATATAATACCTTTCTTGAAAATAATAAGAAAACTATCTTTTTGACCAAGATGGAGATTTTCTTGCTTTTTTCTTTCCTGGTTTTTTTCTTTCAACCTTTCTAGCATCTCTTGTTAATAATCAAGCTGCTTTTAAGATTTTTCTATTTGCTTCATCTTTTTCTGATAAAGCTCTAGCAAGAGAATGTCTGATAGCTTGAACTTGAGCAGAAATTCATCCTCACTCAACTTTTACTTCAAAGTAAACTTTATCTTTTAAAGAAGTAAGTTTAATTGGTAAAAATGCAACATCAAATAAGTCTTGTCTTGTAACATAAACAGAAATATCTTTTCCGTTTACAGTACTAGCACCTGTTCCTTCGAATAATCTTACTTGTGCTGAAGCTGTTTTTCTTCTTCCAATTGCATGAATATATTTATTAGCCATATTTAAAAATAATTATATTTTATTTGTAAGTATCCCTTTTAGGGGGAAATATCCTTTAAGATAAAGTTAATGTTTCTGGTTTTTGAGCTTTAAATCCATGTTCGTTTCCTACTACTAGTTTTAATCTCGATAACATATCTGATCTTAATTTATTTTTTGGTAACATTCCAGATACAGCTTTAGATAAAGCTTCAGTAGGTTTTTTATTTAATAATTTCCCTAAAGAAATTTGTTTAATACCTCCCATAAAACCTGTATGTCTGTAGTAAATTTTATCTTCTAATTTTTTTCCAGTAACAACAAATTTATCTGAGTTAAGTACTATAACATAGTCTCAATTATCTACATGAGGTGCGTATGATACTTTATTTTTTCCTTTTAAGATAGTAGCTATTTGAGTTGAAAGTCTCCCAAGAGTTTGACCTTCAGCATCAACTACATACCATTTTCTAGCATCATTTCCTAATTGTTTTGGCATTAATGTTTTCATAATATGCGTTTAAATAATAACTAAAGTAATTCAAGTAATACTAATTTAGCATTATCTCAATCCCTATATTTTATAGGAGTAACTCTTGTAAATCAAGAAGTTCTATTTCATTTAAATTTTGGGGCTACATTTTTGAATAATTCTAAAGAAGATTCTTTAGTAAATAGGTATTGCATTACATATCTAATAGCATTCATTTCATCTTTTGTATTTACTACATTGATGATTCTGTCTATCATTGGAGCTATAGCAGCTGCTTTTTTTGGAGTAGTTTTTATAGCTTTATGTAAAAACAAGTTTGTTAAAAGATTTCTTTCCATAGCTTTCCTATGTTGGAATGTTTTTCAGTTAAACTTTAAGTTTTTCCTTACTCTATGTCTCATAATATAAAATTATAAATTATAAATGTTGTGTGTTAAATAATTGAATTTATCCAACAGTCTTTTAATCATCTCAAAGAAGTTTTAATCCTCTTTCTCAAAGTGCTTCTCTAATTTCTGTCATAGCTTTCTTTCAGAATCATTTAATTGATGAAAGTTTTGTTTCTGTACATTTTATAAGTTGCTCGATAGAAAGAATATTTCCGTTGATTAAAGCATTTAATGTTCTTGGTGAAAGTCCCATAATCTCAATTGGAGTATATGTTTCTTTTTCAAGTTCTTCTTTAATTTCTTCTTTTTCTTTTTGAAGTAAATCTGCTACATTTGAAATGAAATGTCATTCTACTTGTAAAGATTCTTCATTAAATATTGAAAAATATGATGATAACATATTTGAAGAGAATTTAAGTGCATCTACTGGTGAAATTACTCCGTTAGTTGTAATTAACATATCAAGTGCATCTAAATTTGTAATATCTCCAAATCTTGTGTCATTTACTTCATATTTCACATTTATTACTGGTGAGAAATTTGCATCAACAAGAAGTACATTTACATCATCTTCTCTTTTCTTCAAATCTTCAATACTTAAATATCAAACTGATTTTTCTACTCTAATTTCAATTTCTAAAGATAATCCATCTTTATCAATTTCAGTAATGTAGAGATCTTTATTTAATATTTCAATTCATACTGAAGCTTTAATATCTCATGCAGTTACTTTTCCAGCTTTATTTTTTGATAATTTTATCCACTCTATATCAGGAGTTTTTTTGTCTATAATTAAACTTTTTAAGTTTAACATTATATCCAACATACTATCTTTCACTCCTGGAAGAGTTGAATATTCATGATTCACTCAAGTAACTTTAATTCCAGTTACTTTTGCACCAGGAATAGAAGATAAAAGTACTCTTCTTAAAGAGTTTCATAAAGTTACTCAATATCATTTTGGTAAAGGTCCTAATGCAAATTTAGAAACGTTTGCCTCTAAGTCTTGTTGAGAAATTTTTGGAACTCAAATTACATTGTGTATAATATGCATTTTTAGTAAAATTATGAAATAACAAAAATAAAAACCAAAATATTATTTTGAGTAGAACTCAATAATTTTTTGAATATCAATTACCTGATCAAAATCTTCATTTTCTGGTAATGCGTTTATTGTTATTTTAATATTTTTTGGATCTACATCAATCCATTTTGTTTTACTAACTGCACCTTTATTTTCTTTTGAAAATTCAGCTAATTCTTCAATAAGAGATTTATATAAAGGACTTTCTTTAAATTTATCTCTTAATTCAATTACATCTCAAATTTTTACAGAAATTGATGGAACATCAATATTCACTCCGTTTAATTTAAAATGTGCATGGCTAACAAATTGTCTTGATTGCATTCTTGTTCTAGCAAAATTTGCTCTGAATAACACATTATCAATTCTTAATTCTAACATTCTAAGCATTTTGTCTCAAGTTGTTCCTGGTGTTTTTGATTTTACTGCTTTTGCATAGTATGCAGCAAATTGTTTTTCAGACAACCCAAACATTCTTTTTGCCATTTGTTTTTTTCTCAATTGCCCTCCGTATTCAGAAGTTTTTCTTGATTTTAGAAGAGTTCTTTTTGATTGACTTAAATCATATTTTTCCGTCCCAAAAAGATTAATACCTTCTCTTCTACATAATTTTTTCTTTGGTCAAGTATATCTCATAAACCTTGATTTATTAAATACTAAAAATTAAATTACTTTAGAAACTACTATTATAAGCTTCTAGTTTTTTTCTTTCTACATCCATTGTGTGGAACTGGAGTTATATCAAATATACCTCTTAATTCTAATCCTCCTGAAATAAGCCCTCTAATAGCTTGTTCTCTTCCAACTCAGATACCTTTAATATACACATCAACAGTTTCTAAATTGTGTAAAGTTTTTGCTTTTGTAGCGGCTTGTTCCACTGCCATTTGTGCAGCATATGGAGTAGCTTCTCTTGCTCATTTAAATCAAGCAGTTCATCCTGAAGCCCAAGTTAACACATTCCCTTTTTCATCAGTTATTGAAACAATAGTATTATTGAACGAAGCCATAATATGAGCTTGTCATAATTGCACTACTCTTTTAGTCTTTTTTGACTTTTTTACAGTCTTAACCATAAATCTACTTTATATTAAAATATTAAAATATCCTCCAGAGGATTTTCTCTTGAGTTGTTATCAACTCAATTTACCTTATTATTTTTTCTTATTTGCAATAGCAACAGATTTACCTTTTCTTGTTCTAGAGTTTGTTTTAGTATTTTGACCTCTAACAGGAAGTCTTTTCTTATGTCTTTGACCTCTATAACAATTAATTTCTTGTAATCTCTTAATATTTCAAGCTACAAGTCTTCTTAAATCTCATTCAACGAGAATATTTTTAATTTCATCTCTTATTTTATCGAGTTCGTCCTCGCTAAGAGTTTCAATTTTTCTAGTTTTTTCGATTCAAACTTTTTCTAAAATAACATTAGACACAGGTCTTCAAATACCATAAATATATGTTAAAGCTATTTCTACATGTTTACCATTTGGTAAATTTACTCAAGCAATTCTTGCCATAAAACAACTAAAATTATAAATTAAATTAACCTTGTTTTTGTTTATGTTTTGGGTTTTCACAAATTACCCTAACAATTCATTTTCTTTTAATTACTTTACATTTATCGCAAATTTTCTTAACAGAAGCTGATACTTTCATAAGATATTAAAAATAAGTAATAAATATTATTTTTTTCTAAAGATAATCCTTCATTTACTAAGATCATAGGGACTTAGTTCAAGTAACACTTTATCTCACTCTATAAGCTTAATAAAGTTAATTCTCATTTTTCCACTGAGATATCATTTAATAATTTCTCATCAAAATTCCTCTGGTAATTGAACATCAAATACCAGATTCGGGAGTGCCTTAATAATGGTTCACTCAACCTCGATCTTTTCTTCCTTATTGGACATAATAATTTCAGGCTTTTAAAAATAATAGCCTTTGAAGTTTATTTAAAAAAAACAAAAAAGCAAATTTATTTTTGACTTTTTTGTTTTTTGCTTACTAAATAGCAAGCTACCCGATATTTTGATTTTTTTTCTTTCTTTCTTCGATGACTTTTCTAATTTGTTCTAGTATTTCTGGATGTTTATCTCCTAACTGATCTATCGAGAATGCAAGAAGCACTATCACATTAGTATCTTCAAGTGCTTTTACTGATGCAGTTCTTACTTTCGGTTCTGAAAACAGTGACATTTCTCAAACAAACTCTCAAGATTTTACAAATCATAATACTCTTTCTCCATCAAACACTTCTAATTTTCAAGAGATAACAATATACATACTTGTTGATTCTTCTCATTTACGAAATAATACTTCCCCTGAAGCAACTCTTCTTTGTTGACAAAACATAGCTAAAGTATTAAGAGAATCTTGATTTAAAGAAGAGAATAATTCTATTCATTCTAACATATGCTATAGATTAATAATAAACTATTTTTGGATTTCCACCTTAAATATTTCTAATGCATCTCATAACTCAACTTTGACATCTGTTTTTAATTTAATCCCACATTCTGTAGGCCCCTCTATATCAACAACATCTATAATTCAAGATTTTAGATTTTCTATTTTTCATAATCATAAGAATTTATCTTTTCTAATAATTCTTGCCTGTACTCCTCTTTCTATCTTTCCATTTGCTTTTAATTTTAATCAAAGAATCATAAATGCATCTCCTTCATAAAATATTCCTCATACTTCTGCTTGTCATAATACTGTTTCTATTTCCTTTGGATCAAGCATACCCGTTACTATTTTCTCTACTCTTTCTGTAATATGATAGATAATTTTACTTGAAATATATTCAATTTTTGTATCTTCAATAATATTTTTTGTATTTCCAAGTAAATCAACATTAAATCAAATAAGTAATGCTGAACTTCATTGACACATAAGTACATCTCATTCTGTAATATTTCAAACTCATGAGTGAATAATAGTTACTTTTGTTTCATCTGTTGATAATTTTAATAATGCTCATTTTATTGCTTCTAAACTTCCATTTGTATCAGCTTTTACAACAACTTTTAATTGTTTTAAATTTCCTGATTTTATTTTTAACATAATCATATCAATAGAAGAACTCGCAGCTGCTTTTTTTGAAGCCATTAATTCTTTATATTCTAATGCTTTTATTCTTGCTTTCTCTATATCAGAAACAACTTGAACGATATCTCCTCATTCACACACTGCATCAAAACCAACAACTAATACTGGTGTTGAAGGAAATGCTTCATCAATGTTTCTCCCCATATCACTTTTCATAACTTTTACTTTTCCATAAGATCCTTTACAAACAATAGAATCTCATTTTTTAAGCGTTCAAGTATTGATTAAAATAGTAGAAACTGGTCATAATTTTGTATCAAGATGTGATTCTAAAACAGTTCCAACTGCTGGTCTGCTTGGGTTTGCTTGTAATTGTTCCATTTCAGCAACCAAAAGTATAATTTCCAGTAATTCATCTATTCAAGCTCCTGATTTTGATGAAACTCATACCATAGGAACATCTCCTCCCCAATCTTCTGGTAAAAGACCATGACTTGATAATCATGATTTTACATTATCTATATTTGCCCCCTCTTTATCAATTTTCGTAATAGCAACTACTATTTTTAATTCAGCTTCTCTAGCATGATTAATACTTTCTACTGTTTGTGGTTTTACTCACTCATCTGCAGCAACTACTAAAATTGCAATATCGGTTGATTTTGCTCATCTCGCTCTCATGATAGTAAAAGCTTCATGTCACGGAGTGTCTAAAAAAGTAATTTTTTGATTATTATATTCCACTTGATACGCTCCAATACTTTGAGTAATTCATCAAGCTTCTTTATCAGCAATTTTTGTTTTTCTTAAATAATCTAAAAGTGATGTTTTCCCATGATCAACATGCCCCATAATACTGATAACTGGTGCTCTTGATTCTAATAATTCTTTATCTTCTTCAACAAGTAATGCTGAAATATCTCCAGATAACATATCCTCTACCCCAAATCAAGCAGAATTATCTTTATGAAGTTTAATATTAAATGCTTCTGAGATAATAGAAGCTGTATCGTAATCAACTTTTGAGTTAATCGTTACTTTCATACCATTTTTCATAAACTCAGTAATAAGTTTCATAAGTGGTACTCAAATTTTTTCTGATAATTCTTTTACTGATAATATATCAGGAATAACTACTGTTTCACCAGTACGATCTGTTAAATTTTGAACAATATCTTCAATATTTTTCTCTTCTTTTTTTAAATTTTTGATTTTATTTGAACGAGAGAATGAAAAATCTTCATCATCAATAAGAATATTTTTTGAATATTTTGAACTTTTATCCTTTTTAAAAACTTTTTTTGGAGCTTCTTCATCTCTTTTTTCTCAAAAAGTTTTTTGTTTTGTTTTTGCTACAAATTTTCATTCTTTTTTTGAAGCATCATCAAAAGTTCTTGCATTTGTTCAAGAAGTAGGAGAAGTTACTTGTGTAGTTTGTGTTGATGTAGAATAATTTCCTGGTTTTGAAAATGAAGTTCTTTTTTCAGGTTGTGTTTTATATTCTTTTTTTGAATCTTGAGAAGTTGAATTTTTTTTGAATGATTCTTTTTCCTCTTGTCATTTTTTTGTAAAATATTCTTTTTTCATAGCAGGTTGTGCTTGAGAAATCTCTTCTATCGGTTTTTTAAATGGTTGTGTTTTTTTAACTTTCGGGAAATCTCTTTTTTCTTCTTTTACTTCTATTACATTTTCTGACTCTTTTTTAGGTTTTATCTTTCATTTTATTGCTATTTTTGATTTTTTTTCTTGTGATTCCTGAGAAAATGATGAAGCTTGATTTTGTGAATAATAATCATCAACTATTTTTTTATCTGACATTCGTATAGTATTTTAGTAAATAAATTTTCATAGATAATAAGTTTTTTTTGTTTATTGTCAAAAAAAATACAAAAACTTGTAAAAATTCAAAAAAATGTTATAACAATGGTAAATTTAATTTCTAACTTGCCTTCTATGAGTTGAGAAACTATAAGGGAAATTGCTTCTAACTTCTTTGAAAAACTTTGCATTGAAATTGAAGATATAAATATAAAACAAGAAGCTGAAAATATTTATTATATTCAACTAAAAACACCAGATTCTTGACTCCTTATTTGATATGCTGGGAAAAGTTTAGAAGACATAAGAACTGTGTTAAAATCAATTATAGTACAAAATTTAGAAAATAAAAGTATTATTCTTCACCTTGAAGTGAATGATTATTTAAGTAAGAAAGAAAATAAACTTCATGATTTTATCATGAAAAAAATTCAATTCGTAAAATCAGGAAAATGAGATGTTGTACTTCCATTTTTCAATTCATATGAAAGAAAAAAAATACATTCTTATGTATGTGAACTCAATGACAGTGAAATTTTTACAAAAAGTGTTTGAGAATGATCTCAAAGAAGACTTCATATTTGTAAAAAGAGTAAAAACATAACTATAGATATTGATGGCATTGATATTTAATTTACTATTTTTGAACAATTACTATGAAACAAAGATTGATACAACTATTGGTGTGTTTTATCATTTTTAGTTTTTTATGATGATTTTATTATATAAATCAAAAAAACTATCTCAAAATAAAAGAAATTCAGTATAATATCACACAACACCCTGAACTTCTTCCTCAAAAAGAATTTGCAAAATATGCCTCTTTTGGTTTTTCAAATCTCAGAGCTGATATTTATTGGTTAGAAGCAATTCAATATATTTGATCAAATGCTATTGGAAGTGAATATAAAAAATATCTCTATACCATGCTTGATTTAATTACTGAATTAAATCCTTTTTTTGAAAAACCTTATATTATCTGACAACTTCTTCTTCCCTCTTATAACGAAAGATATGAAACTCTTTCTGCAGAGGAACAAGAAAATAATAAGAAACAAGCTGAAGAAATTTGACTAAAATGAATACAAAACTTTTGTGATAGTACAAAAATTGAAAAAATAAAAAAAGAAAATAATTTAGAAAAAATTTGGACTGAACAAGAATACAAAAATCCTTGTAAAACATCTGATATAGCTTTTTGACAATGATTTTTATATTATTTTTATCTAAAAAATCCACTAGAAGCTGCAAACTATTATAAAATAGCATCTGCAAATGATGATGCCCTTGAATGAGCTCGTATTATGGCTGCAATTATGAATGGAAAATGATGAGATAGAGAAAAATCAATTCTTATGTTTCTTACCTTAGCAGATAAAGAAAAAGAAGATGAATCTTGTAGTATTTTTTCTAAAGAACTTCAACAAGTAAGTTATAATACTTTTATGGAATGAATTTCTCTTTCTTGAGAAATTATAAAAAATATTGAAGATTTAAGAAAACAATATTTTACTTTTGATGAAGAAGCAGAAAAACAAATTATTGCATGAAATAATTGTAATAACTATATCAATAAAGCTATTAGAGAATTAAATCTTGCATACATTGAACAAGCAAATAAAAAATATTTTTCAGAAAAATGAATAAATGCTAAAAATGCAAAAATTCTTTATGATGAATGATATTTAGATTTTCTCCCAACAGATTTTCAACAATATTGAGAATATTGAATAATATATATATTTAATGAAGATACTCAAAATTTTGATTATGAAATATGAAACTACTAAAAATGGCTTCAATAAATAAAAAATAAGATTTTTATAAAAGAATCTTATTTTTTTTTATATAAAAAATTTGACATTTATAATATTTTATGGTTTAATATATTTGTAATACTTATTGATGGTATCAAAAATACCGATAAATAAAAACAAACTCGTAAAACAAAAATAAAAATAATTAAAAAGTATAATAAAAATTCTTTAACTTATATTTGCTAATTAATTATCAGGTATAAGTTTGAAGCAAGGCTCCCAAATATCCTTGTCAAAAACTTAGGAAAGATAGGTATTACATAAAAAACAAAAGCTCTATACAATTCCAAAAGACAAATGCATTGGGAATAAAAGTATAGAGCATTTTTTTTTGTAA
This sequence comes from Patescibacteria group bacterium, assembly GCA_034675265.1. GTDB lineage: Bacteria > Patescibacteriota > Gracilibacteria > BD1-5 > UBA6164 > UBA7396. The sequence continues at coordinate 12,374 of JAUCDK010000001.1, read as the reverse complement.
ATTTGAAAAAAATCAATATAATCTTGCCACTTATTTTATTTTAATTTAGATAACTTATGAAATCGAGTATAAAAAAATTAGAAAAATCAATAATCGAACTTACGATTGAAGAAAGCAAAGAAAACATTGCAAAATATAGAAAAAAAGTTTTAACAGATTTAAGAAAAAATGCTGATATAAAAGGTTTTAGAAAAGGTAGTGATATTCCAGAAGAAATAATCGTAAAAAACTACGGAGAAGACAGAATTTCAGCGTTTATGGTTGATGAGGCTTTAAACAAAATTTATTCTCAAGCATTAAAAGAAAATAATATTCTTCCTATTGCACAAGGTGAAATTAAAGAAATTAAATCTCAAGATCCTCTTGTTGTAGTTATGCATATTGAAGTACTTCCAGAAGTTGAAGTAGATGCTGCTTATAAAAAAATTAAATTACCAAAAACTAAATTTGAAGTAAAAGCTGAAGAAGTTGAACAAACTTTAACAGAAATTCAAAATAGATTTACTCGTTTTGAAGCAGTAAATGAAGAATATGAAACAAAAATGTGAGATAAAGCTTATATAACAACTCAAGGATATGACACAAAAGGAAATAAACTTGAAAATACGAATATGGAAAATTATCCTCTTATTTTAGGAAGTAATGTTCTAGTTCCTGGATTTGAAGAAGGTTTAATCGGTAAAAAATCTGGTGAAAAAGTAGAACTTGATATTACTTTCCCTAAAGATTATCACAATGCAGATTTTGCTGGAAAAAAGACTAAATTTGAAGTAGAAATATTAAATATAGAAAGTTCTAAAGTACCTGAATTTACTCCTGAATTTATAAAAGATTTAAGAGGTAAAGATTTAGATTTTGATGGTTTTAAAGCATTAATAAAAGAAGAACTTACTGAAACAAAAGAAACAAATGCAAGACTTCAAGATGAAAATATTCTTATTGAAGAACTATTAAAACACACAAAAGTTGATTTTGGGAATAATTTACTTCAAAATCAAATTTCAAAAGTATACGAAGAAATTAAAAATAATATTGTACAATCAGGTGCTAAAGTATTGGATTATATTGAATCATTAGGATTAAGTGAAGAAGCTTATATTGAATCAAATGTAAAACCAATTGCAGTAAAAAGATTACAAGCAGAACTCATTCTTCATAAATTATGAGAATTAGAAAAAACTGAAGTTTCAGAATCAGAAGTTTCAGAAGAAATTGATAAAATTATTGCAAGATTTGGATCTGCTGAGGTTGTTTCTAGATTAAAAGAACTTTATATTCCTGGAACAAAATATTATGAAGAATTAAAACAAAGAATTACATATAGAAAACTTATTGATAGTTTCTTTGAATAAAAAAAATCCCATTACATGGGATTTTTTTTATAATTATTTTTAGAGAAAATAAAAAAACTTGATTTTTCAAGTTTTCTTACACTAGTTCAACAGTTCCTCAAGCTTTTGTAATTTTTTCTTGAGCAGATGCTGATACTTTATCTATTTTTAAAGTAATTTTAGAAGAAATTTCACCTTCACCTAAAACTTTTACTCTATAATTTTTGTTTCTTACAACTAAATTTGCAAGTAAAACATCTTTTGTAATTTCAGTAATACCTTTTTGAGCTAAATTTTCTAAATCTGAAACATTTACTACTGAATATCTTGTAGTAAATTTTGCATTAGAAAACCCTTTTAATTTTGGCATTCTTCTGAAAAGTGGAGTTTGTCCTCATTCAAACCAAGGAGCAACACCTCCTCCAGCTCTTGAGTTTTGTCCATTTAATCATCTTCCACAGTAAGTTCATTTTCCTGAACCATTTCATCTTCAAAGTCTTTTAGACTTTTTTCTTGAACCTGCTTCTGATGCAATATTATTTAATGAAAACATAGTTTAATAATTAATAATTAATAATTAATAATTTAATGTATTTGAATTTATAAAAATTTATAAATTCATCGTTCATTATTCATTATTTTTTTATTTAAAAGAAGTTAATGCTTTTAGAGTAGCTCTTGCATTGTTTATTAGATTAGTAGAACCATATCTTTTTCCAAGTATATCTTTATACCCAGCAACTGCTAAAACTTTTCTCATTGATCCTCAAGCAATAATTCATGTTCATTCTGATGCAGGATGAACCATTACTTTTGCTGATTTGAATTTTGCTTCAATATTATATGGTACAGATCCATTTTCCATTTTCACTTTTACCATATTTTTTTTAGCATCAGATACAGCTTTTGCAATAGCATCAACTACTTCCCAAGATTTTCCAGTTCCAAGTCCAACTTTTCCTTTTCCATCTCCAAGAACAATTACTGCTCTAAATCTCAGTTGTCTTCAACCAGAAGTAACTCTAGTTACTCTATCAATAGCAAGAAGTTCTTCTTTAAACTCTTTTTCTTGTTTGAAGGCACCTTGTTTTTTGAAATTTTTTTCAGCCTTTTGATTACTCATAGATTTTTAAGTTTAAATATTAAAATTTTAATCCAGCAGATCTTGCAGCATCAGCTAAAGCTTTCACTCTTCCATGATATGCAAATCATCCTCTGTCAAATACTATTTCAGTAATATTGAGAGATTTAGCTTTATTTGCTAATTCTTCTCCAACTTTTTGAGCTTTTTGAGACTTTGTACCATTATCAATTTTTAAATCTGATGAAGCACATAAAGTCTTTCCAGACACATCATCAATTAATTGAGCATAGATATTTGAATTACTTCTATATACACTCAAACGAGGTTTAGAGTTTGTTCCAGAAATTTTTGCTCTAATTCTCTCTTTTCTTTGTAATCTTTTTACAAATTTTGCTAACATAATTTAAAAAATTATAAATTATAAATTATACATTATAAATTATCAGTTTTGAGAATATTAATAATTAATATATATTAATTTAAATTCCTAACTTTTAATTTTTAATTTTCTATTTTCCTGATTTTCAAGCTTTTCTTCTAATTACTTCACCAACGTATTTAATTCATTTTCCTTTATACGGTTCTGGTTTTTTCTTAGCTCTGATTTTTGAAACAAATTCTCAAAGTAATTGTTTATCAGAAGAAGAAAAATGAACAGTATTTTTTAATTTTTCATCAGCTTTCATAGTGATAGCTTTTGGAACTTCAACTTCTACTTTATGAGAAAATCCAATACTTAAAATAAGTTTTGTACCTGAAACTTCCATTTTATATCAAACTCCGTTAATTTCTAATGATTTAGTATATCATACAGAAACTCACTCTACCATATTATTAATATTTGCTCTCGTAGTTCCCCACAAAGCTTTCGATAAAGGATTTTCTAAATCTTTTGGAGTTACCGTAACTTTTCCATCTTCAATAGAAACTGATACAAGTTCATGTATTTCAGCTTTTAAAGTTCAAAGAGGTCCAGATACTTCAATCACATTATCAAGAATTTTTGCTTCAACTTTTGGAGCTAATACTACTGGCAATTTACCAATTCTAGACATATATTATTTTTCTTAGTAATAAAATCAATGTATTAAAATATTTCACAAATAAGTTCCCCACCTACATTAAGAGTTCTTGCTTCGTATCAAGTAATTACTCATTTTGGAGTAGAAAGGATATATATTCATTTTCAATTTCTTGATTTTTTAATATCTTTTGTTCAAACATAAATTCTTTGACCAGGTTTAGAGATTCTTTTAAATGTAGGAACATATTTTGTTTGTCTTACATCATTCAATTTGATCAGCAAAGCTTTCTTATTATTTCCTTCATCAACTTCCTCAAAATCAACAATGTATTTATTTTTCTTAAGAATCTTTAATAAATCTGATTTTAATTTAGAGTATGGTGACTTAACTTCTAGAATTCTTGCTAAATACGCATTTCTAAGTCTTGTCAATAAATCTCCGATTGGATCTATTATCATAATTATAAAACTTAATAAACTAAATTTAATTTTTTACTACCAACTTGATTTTCTTACTCATGGTAATTCTCAAGCATTTGCTTTTTCTCTAATACAAATTCTACACATATCAAATTTCCCCATGTATCATCTGGTTCTTCCACACACACTACACATATTGAAAACTTTTGTAGCAAATTTTGGTTTTCTTCAATCTGCAATAGCCCTTAAAAACTTAGTTTTTAATTTTTCAGCTTTTGCAATTTTTGATTTTCTTGCCATTATACTTTTATTAAAAAATTAAAAAATTATTTAGAAAAAGGGAATCCTAACTCTTCTAAAAGTAATTTAGAAGCTTCTTTATCTCCAGTATTAGTTTTAATTGTGATTTGAATTCCATGAGGTTTCACAACATCTAATTGTGGAACTTCTGGGAATATAGTATGTTCTTTAATTCAGAAATTATAGTTTCCTTCTGAATCAAAACTTTTTTTACTAATTCATCTAAAATCTTTTACTCTTGGTAAAACAATGTTTACAAGTTTTTCTAAAAATGCATACATACTATCACCTCTTAGTGTAACTGAAAGACCTACTGGCATTCCTTCTCTTAATTTAAAGTTAGAAACCGCTTTTTTTGCAAGTCTTACTACTGGTTGTTGTCCTGAAATTAAAGAAAGATCTTGTTTTAAAGAAGAATAATCTTTATTTCCAGTTTTGATGTAAGTTCAAATTCACATATTCAAAACAACCTTTTCAATTTTTGGTGTTTGCATTACATTTGATAACCCTAATTTTGCTTTTAAATTTGGAGCTACCTCACTTATATATTTATCTTTAATATACATCTTTGATATATTTATAAAATATTATTTTATTATATAGTCTTTTGCTTCTCCTCCTTTTACTTTTAAAGCAACTTTAGAGAATCTATATTTTTTTGATCATGATTTGTCAGCAATTGTTACAAATCATACTCTTGTTGGTTTTGAAGTAAATGGACATACAAGCATTACGTTTGAAACATCTAAAGAACTTTCTTTTTTAACAGATTGTCCTGGAGTAGTTCCCATTTTTTTGTAATTTCTTGTAACCATATTAATTCCTTCTACCACAATTCTATTAGTTTTAGTTAAAACTTTAAGAACTTTTCATTCTTTTGATTTATCTTTTCCTGATATAACTAAAACTTTATCATCTTTTCTAATTTTCATAAAATTTAATTATTTTAGGTTATAAAACTTCTGGAGCCATACTCACGATTTTTTGAAATCATTTTGTTTTTAATTCTCTGGCAACAGGACCAAAAATACGAGTTGCTTTTGGTTCTCCTTTATCATCAATTATAACACAAGCGTTATCATCAAATCTTATAAAACTTCCATCACTTCTTCTAACTTCTTTTGCAGTTCTTACAATAATTGCTTTCACTACTTTTTTCTTTTTTACAGATCAGTTTGGATCAGCTTTTTTTACTGCTACTACAATAGTATCACCAATTGTAGCGTATCTTCTATGAGATCATCCTAAAACTTTAATACATAAAACTTCTTTAGCTCAAGAATTATCAGCAACAACCAATCTTGATTCAGTTTGTATCATATTATATTTTTTTTAAATATTAAATTACACAACTACCTCCCATCTTTTTAATTTTGAAAGAGGTCTAGTTTCTTTAATAGTAACGATATCTCATTCTGCAAATTTATTTTCTTCATCATGAGCATAAAACTTCTTTGTTACTTTAAATCTTTTTTTATATTTAGGGTGGTTTTTGTAAACTTGGGTAGTAACAACAATTGTTTTATCCATTTTACTACTCGACACAATACCTTTTTTTAATCTCATATTTTAAAAATCTTAAAGAGTATTAAATTGTTTTTTCAGTCATTACTGTCTGAATAACAGCAACATATCTTCTTAAAGGTTTCATTAAATGAGTTTGTTTTAATTCATTTAATTCAAGTTTCATAGTTAACTCATATAATTTTTTTTGAGCATCTACTAACTCTTTAGTTAAATCAGAAACCTCTAATTTTCTTAAATCTTTTATTTCTTTCATGGCTAATTTATTAATCAACTAATATTTTAGTCTTAACTGGTAATTTATACGAAGCAAGTCTAAAAGCTTCCCTTGCATCTTCTGGCGAAACTCAAGTTATTTCAAACAAGATTCTTCCAGGTTTTACAGGAGCTCTAAACATTTCTAACGATCATTTACCTCAACCCATTGGAACTTCCAAAGGTTTAGTTGTATAAGGTTTATCTGGAAATATTCTAATCCAAATTTTTCCTCATCTTTTTACTTGACGAACCATAGCTCTTCTAGCAGCTTCAATTTGTCTAGAAGTAATGAATCATCTTGTAACTGCTTTCATAGCGTAATCTCAAAAACTGAGAGTAGATCCTCTGACAGCAAGTCATTTTAATCTTCCTCTATGAGTTTTTCTATATCTCGCTTTCTTAGGTTGTAACATAAAAACTTAATTAAGTATATAAAAAAAATCTAAAAGTCAAATTTTTATTTTCTTTTGAAAATATCTCATTTGTAGATCCAAACTTTAATTCAGATAGTTCCGTATACAGTTTCTGCTCTTGCTGTAGTATAATCTATATCAGCTCTTACAGTTTGTGTAGGAATATTTCACTCTTTAAAAGTTTCTTTTCTGGCAATTTCTGCTCAGTTTAATCTTCCTCAAACTTTTACTTTTACTCATTTTGCTCATTTTTCAATGGCTTTTGAAATTGCTTGTTTAATTGCTCTTTTATAAGGCATTCTTTTTTCAATTTGATTTGAAATTTGGAATCAAACAATTTTTGCATTTAAATCAGGATTTTTTACTTCTTTCACTGATATTTTTACTTTTGCAGAAGTTTTTTTAGATAAGTTAGCTTCTAATGTACTAACGTTTTCCCCTTCTTTTCCAAGTACTAATGATGCTTTAGCAGTATATACTGTAACTAAAACTTCTTTATCATTTCTAGAAATTACAATATCTCCTGTTGGAATATCCTTAAATTCTTTTTTAAGAATTGCTCTAATTTTGTTATCAACAAGTAATTGTGCAGCATATTCTTTTTTATCAGCAAACCAAGTTGCTGACCAGTTTTTAATATAAGGGATTCTAAAGGCTTGTGGACTAACTTTGTGTCACATAGACTAAAAAATTAAAATTTAAATTATTTTACTTGTAACTCTAATCTTATATTAGATGTTCTTTTTAGAATTGGATGCATTCTTCCTCTTGATATAGGTTGTCATCTTTTATATACAATACCTTTTGTAATAACAAGTTGGTCAATATATAAATTAGCTGCATCTTGAGAGTTATTATTCACTGCATTACTTACTGCAGAGTGTAAAACTTTATAAAGAATATCTGCTCATTTTTTTGGAGCGAACTTTAAGAAGTTTAAAGCCCAAGTAGCATTTCTATTTTTTACAACTTCTGCTACAACTCTTAATTTTTTAGGAGAAATTCTTATATTTTTTCAATAAGCTTTCATAAATTAAAAATAATTAATTATTAAGTTTAAAAGTTAAAGTCTAAGAATACTTAGAACTTTTACTTTTTTTATTTATTTCAAGAGTGACCTCTAAAAGTTCTTGTAAATGAAAATTCTCATAATTTGTGTCCAACCATATCTTCTGTAACGAAAACTGGAGTATGAACTTTCCCATTATGAACTCAAAACGTATGTCAAACAAATTCTGGAATGATAGTACAAGCTCTTGACCAAGTTTTGATTACAGCTTTTTTACCATCAGAATTTAATTTTTCAACCTTTTTCACAAGTCTTTCGTCTATATAAGGTCATTTTTTTAAACTTCTTGCCATAGTTTAATATAAATATAAATATAAAATATTCAGTTGAATTTTATGATTATCCAACCATTAATTTACCTTTTTTTGTTCTTAAAATCCATCTATTTGTGAATTTTTTCTTGCTTCTAGTTTTCTTACCTAAAGCAACTTTTCACCATGGAGTTTTTGGAGCTTTTAATCAGATTGGATTATGTCCTTCTCAACCTCCGTGTGGGTGGTCAACAGGATTCATTTGTTTCCCAAGAACTGTAGGTCTTACTCACATATGTCTTGTTCTTCCGGCTTTACCGATAACAATTTGATTATTATCTGGATTTGAAACTTGACCTAATGTTGCATAACATTTTTTATGAACAAGTCTAATTTCCCCTGAAGGCATTTTTACTTGAGTATATTCCCCTTCTTGTGAAACAATTACTGCTTGAGATCCTGCAGATCTTACAGATGAAGCACCTTGTCAAACAATAAGTTCTACATTGTGAACTGATAATCCAACTGGAATATTTCAAATTTGTAATCTATTACCTGAAGTAAGTGGAGTTTTTTCGTCAGTAACGATTTTATCTCCAACTTTCATATCTTTATGAGCTAAAACATATCTTCTTTCACCGTCTTTATAACAAATAAGTGAAATCCAAGCCGTTCTATATGGATCATATTCGATTGTTTCTACTTTTGCTGGTATTGATTTTTTATCATGGAAGTAAAAATCCACGAGTCTATATTTTTTTGCATGTCCTCATCCTTGATGTCTTACTGTAATAGTTCAAGTATTATTTCTACCTGCATTTTTCTTTAATGTAACAGTAAGTGGTTTATATGGAGTTTGAGTAGTAATTTCTTCAAACGTATTACCAGTCATCGCTCTTCTTCAAGGAGTTGTTGGTTTAAATTTCTTAATTCCCATTTGTAAAAAATTAATGTTAATATATCCGTTTCAGGATGTAATTAAATTTTAATAACTGATAAATCTAATTTAGCAGATGCATCTTTTAAAGTTACATATGCTTTTCTAGAAGTTCTTTTTCTTATAACCATCCCTTTTTTACCTTGCTTAAATTTTTCTCTTGTATTTAATACTCTTACAGATGAAACTTGAGCTCAGTATATATCTAAAATAGCTTTTTTGATGTCTATTTTAGTAGCAGTATCACTTACTTCTAAAACATAAGTAGCATTTTGTAATTCAGCTCTTGATGATTTTTCAGTAACGATAGGTTTTTTAACGACTTCAAATAATCTCATAGTAAATTAATTATATATTATTCTTTGTTAGATAAAAATTGACTATCTAAGAGTATTTAATTTTTCAACTCCATCTTTTAATAATACTAATGTAGTATATTTTAAAAGATCTTGAATATTTAAATAATCTGTAGTTAAAGTTTTAACATTTGGTATATTTCTTGCTGATTTTTCAATCACTTCATTTTTTGAAGCAAGTGCAAGTAATACATTTTTTGTATATGGAATTGTATTTAATACTGAAACCATATTTTTAGTTTTAGCTTCTGAAAAGTTTAAAGTATCTAAAACAAGTACATTGTTTGATTTAACTTTAGACGAAAGGATTGAACATAAAGCTAATCTTCTTTCTTTTTTATTCATTGCTTTTGTAAAGTTTACTGTATTTCTAGGACCAAAAGTAACTCAACCTCCGATTCTAATTGGAGATCTATTCCCTCAAGCTCTTGCCTTACCAGTACCTTTTTGTTTAAAAATTTTTCTAGTAGAACCTCTTACTTCACCTCTGGTTTTAGTATGGGCTACTACTTGTCTAGCGTTTGCTAATTGATATACTAAAGCTCTATGTATTAAACCTTCATTTACATCAATACCAAACACAGATTCATTTAATTCAATCGTTCCAATTTCTTTTCCCTCTTGATTTAGTAATTTAGTTTCCATTTAGTATAAATTAAAGATTTAAAATTTAATAGAGATTAAAGAGTTTCTAGCTCCAGGAACTGGACCTTTTACTCCTAACACTGATAATTCTTTATTTAAGATTTCAACTCATACTTTTTTCAAAGTAATTTGTTCATCTCACATATGTCAGTGCATTTTTTTACCTTTATGAGTTCTTCTTGGTTTTCTGTTACCGATAGATCATAGTGCTCTATGGAATTTAGAACCGTGAGTTGCAAGTCATCCAGAAAAATTATGTCTTTTCATCGCTCAAGCAAATCATTTTCATTTTGAGTATCCAGTAATTTCTACCATTTCTACTCCATCTAATATATCTAATGTAATAGTATCACCTACATTAAATTTTGAAACTTCCTCATCTTTTAAAGGAACTTCTTTAATTTTAGAAAAATCAGAAAAGTTTAATGATTTTTTTCATTCTGCTAAATTAGCTTCTTTCCCTTCTTTTAAAACTCCGATCACAAGTGAAGTATATCCATCTGTTTCTTGAGTTTTAACCGCAACTACTTTTAAAGTTGGAACTTTAAGTAATGTAACAGGAACAAAATCATTTCATTTAACTATTCTTGTCATTTCTAGCTTTGAAGCTAATAATCAAGCCATGTTAAAATAAATTAAAATATAAAAGTCAGAGGTTAAACTAGTATTTCGACAGCATACCGTTTAACTTAACCTCTTCCAAAACGTATCATTAGTCCTTAAAGGACAAATAAATAGCCAAACTATTTTATAAAAAAAGGGGGAAATGTCAAAAAGAAATATTTTTTTTTGATTTTTATAAGTTTTTATGTATAGTAAGCTAAAATTTATACTTAAATAGCACTTATGAAGAACCAAATACAAGAATTAAAAAATTATTTTGAAAATGAGCTCCCAAATATCAATTCTTTAGAATGATTAAAAGAGTTAAATGATGGTTTACTTGGAAAAAAATGAAAATTAAATGATATTTTAAAAGGATTAAAAGATTTAGGAGATTCAGATAAAAAAGAAGTTTGAATGCTTGCAAATGAACTCAAAGAATTTATTAAAAATGAAAATGAAAAAAAAGAACAAGAAATAGAAAATATAAATTATAAAACTATTGAAAACAATGAGAAAATTGATGTGACATTAGAATTTCCTAGTGAAAAAAAATGACACCTTCACCCTATTTCTCTCACTTCAAAGATTTTAGAAGATATATTTATATCATTAGGGTTTAAAGTAGAAGATTGACCACAAATTGAAACTGAAGAATATAATTTTGATAAATTAAATATTCCTGATAATCACCCAGCAAGAGATGTTTGGGATACATTCTGGATTACTGATGAAATAAATAAAGACAAAAAAGTTTGAGATAGAAATCTACTCAGAACTCATACTTCTCCTGTACAAGTAAGAACAATGTTAAAATGAGAACTTCCTATTAAAATCATTGTTCCTGGAAGAGTATTTAGATACGAACAAGAAGATGCAAGACATACCTCAAACTTTTACCAATTAGAATGACTCGTAGTTGGAAAAGGAGTAACTTTCTGAGATCTTAAATGGACTCTTGACACAGTTATGAAAAAACTTTTATGAGAAAATACAAAACTCAGATTCAGACCAAGCATCTTCCCATTTACAGAACCATCAGCTGAAATAGATGTAAGTTGTCAACTTTGTAATGGAAATGGATGTAAAATGTGTTCTGGAACAGGTTGGGTAGAACTTCTTGGAGCTGGAATGGTTCATCCAAAAGTATTAGAAGATTGTAATATAGATCCCGAAGAATATTCTGGATTTGCATTCGGAATGTGAATTGATAGAATTGCTGCTCAAAGATATTCAGTATCAAGTAGTAGAATGTTTTATCAAAATAAATTGAAATTAAATGAACAGTTTTAAAAAATAGCTTCATTATGAGGTTATTTTTTAAATTGTAATAAACATAATTCTATCTAGTTTTGATTCAAAGCTTTCTTCAATATCTTTTTTCCAATTTTCATATATTTCATCTGATTTTTTAATATCATCATGGAGTTTTAAATTAAATAAAACTATTATTAAATAATCCCATTCTTTTGTATATCTAATAATTTTATCTGGTATTGTTTTTAAATCACTAAAATTTGTTGGTCATTTTATTTCAATTGCAATATTTTCTATTAAAATATCTGGCCTTGTGTAATTTTTAGAAATTTCTATATCTAAAGATGGGAAAAAATTTTTTAAATATCAAGATAATTCTATTTGATAAGGTTCTTCTTTTGAATAATTTCTAAGTGGCTTAAAAGACTCAATTTTTTCTTTAATATTTTTTACTTGTTCTGGCAATTGATCTATTTTATCTTGTTCTAATTGCTTATTTTTTTTATATTTAAAATAAAAAATAAATAAAAATAATAATATTAATAAAAATAAAATTAATCATAATATATAAATATAAATTATATTTTTTTCAATATATGGTAAAAATTTTTCTTTAAACGCCTTTTGTAAAATATATATAAATAATCAAAGTAATACCGCTAAACCAATAATTGCATCAAATTCTTTTTCAACTTGAGTTTTTCTTTTATATGTATATTTTTTCTTTCTTCCCATTTTTATAAATTAAACAAATATTTAAAATCAATAATATCATTATTTTAAATATTGCAAATTTTAAAGACTAAAAAACCTTAACATTTCTGTTAAGGTTTTTTCTAAATTATTTATGGTGGGTGATATAGGATTCGAACCTATGACCCCCTGCTTGTAAGGCAGATGCT